>JAOPVO010000162.1 GCA_025966155.1 Pseudonocardiales bacterium | reverse complement strand
CATGAGCAAGGACCTCAGCAGCACGAAAGCTCGGAAGAAGCTGGGCAAGAAGGAGTTCGCCTTGCCGGGCAAGCGGAAGTACCCGATACCGGACAAGGCTCACGCCCGTAACGCGCTGGCCCGAGTGGAGCAGAACGGCAGCGCCGCCGACAAGAAGAAGGTCAAGGCGGCGGTGAAGAAGCGCTTCCCCAGCATCGGCCGCAAGAAGTCGTAGGGCCTGTTGCTACTCGGTCGACTCCGCCGAGAGATCGCTGCGGGCATCGCGGCCGCTGATGGGAGCGTCGTCCCGGTCCACCGGGTCTTGACCCGCATCGCGGCGGGCGGCATCCAGGCGGCGCAGAGCATCGCCGACTAAGCGCTGCACGTTGACCTCGTGCTCGCGGGCCTCCTCTGGCGAACGGTCTTGTTCGGTGCCCGCATGGCCCGCAGAGCGCAGGGCCTCCAGCTCGCCGGCCAGCCGGTCGTACTCAGCTTGGGCGGCGGCCAAGTCATCGGCGGGCGGGGCGGTCTCGCGGGACGCGTCGAATGTCATGCGCACGGTGTGCCCTGGCCAGCCGCCTTCGGAACGACGCTTAGTCCACTGTCCTAACTGGCCGCCGCCGGAGAGCTACGGCCACCGCGTCGAGCCCGCGCCGATCGCGGCGGGGCGGCCCGCATGTGCTCGCGCGCAGGCTCAAGCACGGCGTAGAGCTGCTCGACCTGTGTGCGCGAGAGCGGCTGCAGCAGCAGATCCCTGATCACCTCGACGTGCCCGGGGAGCGCCCGGCTCACCACGGCGCGCCCTGCGTCGGTGATCGAGACCGTTACTCCACGCTCGTCGTCGGCGGACTGGCCCCGCGTGACCAGCTCGGCCTTCTCCAGCAGCCCGGCCTGATACGTCAACCCGCTGCGGCTATAGACAACGCCGTCGGCGAGGTCGGTCATCCGCTCGCTGCCGGTCGGGGAATCCAGACCCAGGCGCGCAAGCAGCTGGAACTGCACGTAGCTGATGTCCGTCTCCTCCCGCAGCTGCTGCTCGACCGCGTGCCGCAGCAGGCCCGCCACCTCAATCAGGGCGAAGTACGCGCCGAGCTCGACGGCGTCCAGGGGCGGCGGGGCAGTGGCCATGCCCGGATCATATTCGATGCTTCATGTTCGAACTACTTGCTTCACATGTGAAGCACTGCTAGGTTCGCAATGTGCTTCGGATTCGAAGCACCTACCGAGCAGGAAGAGGCTTCGCTATGAAGGCAATGGTGTTCCACGAGTACGGAGACCCGAATGTGCTTCGCTACGAGGACGTGGCAATCCCTGTGCCCGGCGCCGGGCAGGTGCGGCTGAGGGTGGCGGCGACCACGTTCAACGGCGTCGATGGCAACATCCGGGCCGGCCTGATGCAGGGCCCCATGCCGTTGGCGCTCCCGCACATCCCCGGGCTGGACGTCGCAGGGACCGTCGACGCCCTCGGCGACGGCATCGACGGTCTAGGGCTGGGTGACCAGGTGATCGGCTTCCTGCCGTTCGTCGTCGACGGTGCCTCGGCCGAGTACGTGCTGGCCCCCGCGTCGGCGCTGGCTGCGGCACCGACGAGCATCCCGCTCGCCGACGCCGCCGCGCTCCCCGTGGTCGGCCTGACCGCCTGGCAGGCACTGTTCGATCACGCCGGATTGCGCGCGGGGCAGCGGATCCTGATCGTCGGCGCCGGCGGGGCCGTAGGTGGCTATGCAGTGCAGCTGGCTAAGGCCGCCGGGGCCCACGTGATCGCCACCGGCAGCCCGCGCAGTCGCGCGCGACTTATGGCGCACGGCGCGGATGAGATCATCGACCACACGGCGGCCCAGGTGGCCGGCGCCGTCAGCGAGCCTGTCGACGTGCTGCTGAACTTGGCGCCGATCAGCCCGGAGCAATTCGCCGTCCTGGCGGGCCTCGTCCGCGACGGCGGCGTCGTCGTGAGCACCACGGTGTGGATGCCGGCACCGGCCGACGCGAGCCGCGGCGTGCGCGGCATCGACCTGTTCGTCCGCAGCGACGCCTCCCAGCTATCCGAGCTGGTGGCGCGGGTCGACCGCGGCGAGCTCGCGGTGGACATCGCCGAGCGCGTCGGCCTCGCCGACTTGGCCTCGGTCCACGCCCGTGCCGTGGACGGAGCCCTCGGCGGGAAGATCGTCATCATGGTGGCCGCCCCGGAGGAGTAGGACCCCTGCCCCCAGCACCGCATTGCTGAGAAAAAAATCCCCGGAATCGTGTGTTTGAGGGCGGTTCCACAGTGGGATCCGAAATCTGCGCAGTGAGCCCCGGCCACCGTGGCGGGGGCATCAGAGGGAGGTGATCACTGTGCTCCGCTTCGACCCGATCCGCGATATCGACCGCCTCACCGAGCAGCTTCTCGGGACGCCTGCCGGATCCAGCCGGGTGCCGAGGTTCATGCCTATGGACCTCTACCGCAGCGGCGACCACTACGTGCTTCATGCCGACCTGCCCGGCATCGACCCGGGCTCCATCGATGTCCACGTCGACGCGGGTGTCCTGACCGTCCGCGCCCAGCGGTCCCCACGACCGGAGGACGCCGGCGAGTGGATCGCCTCCGAGCGATTCACCGGGACGTTCCAGCGCCAGGTGTCTCTTGGGGACAATCTCGACACCGAGCAGATCGGCGCGACGTACAGCAATGGCGTCCTGACCGTCACATTGCCGGTGGCTGAGAAGGCGAAGCCGCGCCGGATCACGGTGGAGGCAGTCGGCGACGACGCCCGAACCATCGAGTCCGGCAGCTCCCTCGAGTCCGGCAGCACCGCCTAGCCGCCCGCCCACAGCTCCCGCCCCGGAACCCGGGGGCGGGAGCTGGCGGCGGCTAGAGAGATGCCAGTAGTCGGCCCGGATCCCGGCCGCTCGAGGCTCACCTGGGGCCGGTATGTGGGGCGCGGTTCTGCCCGCACGGTGTTTCCGGGACCCGCAGGTGGGAAAGAAACCTCATCGATTCCTGGCATGGCCATTTCGTGCAGGAGCGCGCTTGAGAGCACCAGGCCGCACGCCGTCCTCTAGTTCGAAGGATCTGAGTCATGGGCGACACCGACCGGGTTGACGACGCGCGCCCGCACAGCCAGCATGCTGGCCCGAAGTTCGACCGGGACGCGCTGAAAGAAGCGCTGGCCCGCGCAATACGGGAGCAGCTGCCTTCGGAGCAGGTCATGGCCGCCGCCCAGCTGGTGGTGTCGGCAGAGCTCCAGGTTGCACTGGAAGGGCGCGCTGTCATCGATCAGGCCAAGGGGATCCTCATGGCTGAACGGCGATGCACGGCCGATGAGGCCTTCAATATCCTGCGGGATATCTCCCAGCGGAGTCAGACAAAGCTTCATCACGTCGCGCAGGCCCTAGTGGACTCCGCTACCGAGGCACCCGTCGCGGCGGTGATGTGATGCCGTACAAGTCCCCTGCCGGGTGGCTGGAGCCGGTACCTGGGCGGAACCAATTCCAGATGGCTACGCACCTGTTCCATCGGCAAGAGGATTGCCCGGCGATTGCCAAGGCCGCGATCCTGGCCGCTACCGATCGACCGTTCGGCGCACTGCGTTGTCGGCTGTGCGGCAAAGCCGAATAGCGGACTATGGGCTTGGCGATGGAGCTAGGCGGCCCGCCAGGCCGCCTGGATCCGCCCGTGGACCTGCATCTGCGTGCGGACCTCGTCGGCGACGCTGAGAGCCACGTCGTAGTACGCGGCGATAGCCTCTGCCTCCTCGATCAACGACACCGCACCGAGCGTGACCGGCGCGCCGGTCAGACGCGTGCCTATGACGAACCAGCCGTCGAAGACCGAGTCGTGGGACGCGATATGGATACGTCGATACTGCACATCGAGCAACGTATCGGGCATTGATGTTCGGGTGATGTCGTTCACGTGAACGCCTTCAACGCCGCTCGTACTTGCCATCCGCAAGAACAGCCTGCGCACTGGTCCTCTCAACTGGAGCGAAGCCTGGTCGTTAGAGTGCGCTCCCGATGCCCGCAGATGCGGCGCACTGCTGGCAGGGAGCCGCACATGAGCACCATTGAGACGCCGTTCGGGTTCAGCAGCACCGCCGCCGAGGTTCTCGCCGGTGTGGACCTCGGCGGCCGCAACGCGATCGTCACGGGCGGGGCGTCGGGCATCGGCGTCGAGACCGTCCGGGCGCTCGCCGGCGCAGGCGCGGCCGTGACGATCGCGGTGCGCGACCTTGCCGCCGGACAGCGGGTGGCGGCCGAGATCGAGGCATCGCAAGGCACCCCCGTCGCGGTTGCGCCGATGGACCTGTCCAGTCTCGATTCCATAGCCGCCTTTGCCGCCGCCTGGGATAAGCCGCTGCACATCCTGGTCGACAACGCCGGGATCATGGCCGTCCAGGACCTGCAGACCGCGCATGGCTGGGAGCTCCAATTCTCGACCAACCATCTCGGCCACTTCGCCCTGGCGTCGGCGCTGCACCCGTGGCTGGCCGCAGCCGGGGGCGCCCGCATTGTGTCGCTCAGCTCGATCGGGCACCGGCGCTCGCCCGTGGTGTTCGACGACATCAACTTCCAGCGCCGCGCGTACGACCCGTGGGCCGCCTACGGCCAGTCCAAGACCGCGAATGTCCTTTTCGCGGTCGGCGCGACCCAGCATTGGGCCGGCGACGGCATTCTCGCCAACGCCGTGCACCCGGGCGGGATCATGACCAACCTCCAGCGGCACATGGACCCCGAGGAGATCCGCAGCCGCGGCTGGATCGCCAAGGACGGCGAGCCCGCCGCTGTGCCGCCCGGCTTCAAGACCACGCAGCAGGGCGCGGCCACCTCGACGCTGCTGGCTGCGTCTCCGCTGCTCGAAGGAATCGGGGGCCGCTACTTCGAGAACTGTAATGAGGCGATCGTCGACGCGACGAGCCCGCCGGCGACCGGGGTGTCCGCGTACGCACTGGACCCGGAGTCGGCCGAGCGCCTCTGGAGCCTCTCGGTCGCCGCGATCGCCTGACGCCGGTTGAGGCGCAATGCCGCCGGCTCACTTAGGCATCACGCGCTGGGCGTTCCGCGCCCGGGTTTCCGTATATACGCGCACGGAGCATGAGACGCGGCTATCGCAGGGCACCGGCCGCGCGGATTGGTCTGCGGGTCGTGGTCGGGCGGCGGTTAACGCGGATACGATTGACGGGCTCGATCACGGGTCTAGCCGAAGGCCAGCGGCGGGCGTTGCCCAAAGGTGTCGTCATGTCGGTGAGCCGAGATCCAGTTGTCTCCAGCCTGATCCGTGCTGGCGTCCGACGTACCCGGTGAGCCCGCGGAATGCGGAGCGGCTGCTCGGCGCCAGTGGTCTGGCGGCTATGTCGGACGCAGCGGAGTTCTCTGCCGATGACCCGGACGACTTCGAGGCCGAGGTCGCGTCGCTGCAGCTCGGCGTCGTCCGCATCGACTCGGTGCTGACCACCGGATGCGTGGCCCGCAGATCGGCCGAGCGAATCGAGTCCGCGCCGTCGGACACCCTGCAGTTGCTCATCACGCGATCCGGTGAGGTCATCACCACCCAGCATGGCCGGACCGCCGGCGTTGTGCCCGGCGGTCTGGTGCTGCTGCGCTCGGGGGCCGAGTTCACCAGTGCGTTCCGGCCGGGCCAGGGCGGTGAGGACAAGATGTCGATCGTGCAGACCACCATCCCGATGAGTCTGCTGATCAGCCGCGAACGGGCGGTGAATGCCCTCACCTCCACTGTGCTGCCGCCAACCCCGCTGGTCGCCGGCACGACGGCGCTGCTGTCGACCCTCGCCGATTGCGGGGCGGCCGTTGGGCCGGCAGCTGTGCGGTTCGCCGAGCACGCGATCGTCGATCTGACACTGGCGATCATCGCCGACAACGACTCCAGCCCGCTGGCCCCAGGGACAATCGAGGCGAGCACCAGGCTGCGCATTCGCGAGTTCATGGTCCGCCGCCTGCGCGACCACACGATGACGCCGGCGACGATCGCCGCTGAGTTCGGCATCAGCACCCGCTACCTGCACCGGCTTTTCGAGGGGCAGGCCGCGACCGTCGCGGCATTCGTGAAGGACGAGCGATTGGCGCTGGCGGCCGCGCAGGTGGTCGATATCGCCGAACGGCGCACGAGTATCGCCTCCATTGCCGCCCATTCGGGCTTCCACAGCATCAATACATTTGGTCGCGCCTTCAAGGAGCGCTACGGGATCAGCCCGCTCCAGATGCGCGCCGAGAACGCCGCCCAACCGCGCTCCTCCATCTCCTGAGCGGGCGTCTGCCACCGCGCCGAGTCGCGAACAAGCCAGTTCGCCGTACATAGCGTGCAAAGAGTAATGAAGCTACCGCGTCGGGGTTCGCAAGGACTCAGCGCAGATCAGGGGACTGCACATGATGCCGGACGCCCAGGAGTCCTACGCCGCTCAGATCGGCGCCAACCTTCGGTCGGTGCGCAAGGAGCGGGGGCTGACGATGCGCTCGGTCGAGATGCTGAGCCGCGGCCGGGTGCGAGCCCGCGATCTCGGTCGGTGGGAGCGATCCGAAGGCGCGATGCCGGTGGATGTGCTGTTGGTGGTAGCGGCGATCTATGGCGTTCCGCCCGCCGCCATCTTCCCGGCGTCGACCAGACCGGTAGTGGACGGCGGCACCTGGGAGTACAGCGGCAGTCCGGTCGAGTAACAGCGAGCGGGGGAGCGGCTCGGCGCTAGGCGCCCATGTGGATGCTCACCCGGGCAAGCTCGTGCCCGGCCGCGACCTGCTCAAGGGCGTCTGGGGAGAGAAGTATGCCGACGAGGGCGGCTATCTCCGCTTCCACTTCGGCCAGCTGCGCCGCAAGCTCGAGGCCGATCCATCCCGGCCGCGGCACCTGACCACCGAGCCCGGGATCGGCTACCGCTACGAGCCGTGAGTGGGGACGGTCAACGTCCCGGTTGTGGGACGTTGCGGCTCACAGTCCGCCGTAACGTCCCCAAAGCGTCCCGATCCGATGCCGATGGCGCCGGCGGCTACAAGCGGTGGAGCACCAGCACGCAGGTGTCGTCGTCGCGCTGATCGCTGATCATGGCCGCGACGATGTGGGCGCACAGCTGCTCGGCCGTGAAGCCGGGATCGGCGGCGGCCAGTACCCCGGCGAGGGCGTCGATGCCGGTCTGCAGATCGATCCCGCGCCGCTCGATCAGCCCGTCGGTGTAGAGCACGATGCTCGACCCGCTGGGCAGCGCGCTGATCTCGGGCGGGGTGTTGAAGCCGCCGACGCCGATAGGAGGGCGGAGCCCCGCGCGCAGGGCGGTGACGGCCCCATCGCGGGTGCGCAGCAGCGGCGGCGGGTGGCCGGCCGACATTGTCTCGGCGACGTACCCGCCGTCGGGGCCCGGGCGGATGGCCAGGTACGCGCACGTCGCGAGCACTATCGGACGGGCGCCGTCGGCGAACGTGTCCAGGGCATCGAGCGCGTCCACGGCCGCGGCCCCGCTCAGGGCCTGCGAGCGCAGTACCGAGCGCAGCTGGCCCATCACCGCCGCCGCGGAGAGGTCATGGCCCATGACGTCGCCGACGGTCGCGATGAATCCGCCGCCGTCGCCCGCGACCGGGAGGATCAGGTCGTACCAATCGCCGCCGGCCTCGGCGTGGCTGTCGGCCGGGCGGTAGACGGCAGCAGCCTCGAACCCGACGGGCTGCGGCAGATCCTTCGGCAGGAGGCTGCGCTGAAGCGTGACCGCGGCCGTGTGCTCGCGGGCGAAGAGGCGGCGGTTGTCCAGCACCACCCCGGCGCGCGCGCCGAGATCGGTGAGCATGTCGGTGTCGTGCTCGTCGAATCCCGCACCGATGCGCACCTGGGCGAGCAGGCCCAGGGCGGACCCGCGGGCGAACAGCCCGGTGGCGGCAACCGCCACCGTCCCGCTGCTCGGCAGTTGCGATCGGATCGCATCGGGCAGGGGCAGCAGCGCCAGGTCCTGAACGTCGACGGTGAGGGCCGCGGCGCGGGCGCTGCCGGTGAGGTGCTCCATCAACGGGACGAGCAGCTCCTTCCCCGGGCCCCGCGCCCACTCGTTCGCCGCCCGCGCCAGCTCGGCTCCAGTCCGGGTTCCCTCCCCGGGGCCGGCTCCGGCGGCGACCACGCGGTCGACGCCGCCCTGCTCGGTCAGCGTGGCCGCGACCACCCAGCCGTCCGAGCGCGGCGCGATCGCCTCGACGAGGCCGGCGAGCACGTCGGCGTCCCCGTCCAGGGATGCCGCCAGGGCCAGTGAGGCCTCGGCGAGGGTGCTGAGCCGATCATTGGCCCGCTCGGATTCCGCCAGCGCCGCCTGCGCGGTCCGCAGCGCCTGATCGCGCTCGGCGTCGGCCTCGACCCTTTCGGTCACGTCGGTCTGGACCCCGACGTGATGGGTCAGGCGCCCGTCGGCATCGTAGATCGGGCTGACGACGACCTGGTTCCAGAAGGCGGTCCCGTCGGCGCGGTAGTTCAGCACTGTCTCGGTGACGATGCCGCCGGCCGCCAGCCCGTCGCCAATCCGCTGCACTGCCAAACGGTCAGTGGCCGGGCCCTGAAGGAACCGGCAGTTGCGACCCACGCTCGCCTGCGCGGTGTAGCCGGTGATGCGCTCGAAGGCCGGGTTGACCCACACCAGCGGGTTGTCCGGGGCGTTCGGGTCCGAGATGACGAACGACACCTCGGACGACACCACTGCCCGGTGCGCGAGGGCGCTGGCCTGCTGAGCGGCCGACACCCGGCCGCGGTCGCGCAACGGCAGCAGCAGCACCAGGGCCAGCCCGCCCAAGGGCGCCGGAGCGTCGAGCATGGGGGTGCCCAGCACCCACATGCGCTCGCGCGCCGCGCTGATATCCGAGCCGCGCCGGGCCGACACCTCCTCGCCGTTCACCGGCTCGCCGGCGGCCACCCGCCGCAGCGGCGTCGCGGTATCGGCCATCTCGTCGCCATCGGCATCGCGGAGCCCCGCCGACCGTGACCACTCGTCGACATCCACAGGGAGCCGTACGCCGGGCGCGAGCTGCACCGCCAGCGGATTCGCGTAGGTCACCTGTCGGTTGCTCAGGTCCACCAGCAGCACCGCCGCTGGATGACCGGCCAGGACATGCGCGACTCCAGCCGCGGCGACTGACGCGCCCGCGACGCCCCGCCGACCCGCAGCGTCCGTGATAGCCACGGCACGGATTTTCTCACTCCGCGGGCAGCGGAAACGTCTCCTTGGCAACCAGCACGTCCGGAGCGAGCAGGAGGCCCGTCAGAGCCGTGACCTCGAGAATGCGCAGCGCCTGGCGGCTCGGATTGACTACTGCGAACGTCACACCGGCGGCAAGCGCGGCTTTACGGGCATTGATGATGGAGTTGAGGCCCGAGCTGCCGAGAAAAACCACGCCGGCGAGGTCAAGCTGCAGGCCGATCGGCGCTAGGGCCAGGGCCGAGTCAACCGACGCGGTGATGTCGGAGGCATTCGCGAGGTCGATCTCGCCCTCCAAATAGAGGGTCACCACGCGATTCGCGCCGATCTCCATCACCAGGGCCACCAGTTCCGCGAATACGCCGGCCCTGCAATCTCAAAGTGGCGCGCAAAATAGATCATAGGGCCGGATGGGCCGTCGCGTGCGGTTTGCCTAGGCCAACCACGTCGTCAGGCGCACAGTGGTCCCGGCCGAGGATGACCGGATCTGCACGAGGTCGACCAATTGGTTGGCCAGGTAGACACCGCGCCCGCCCACGACCGTCGCATCAGGGATTCGGCGCCCGACGAGCGGCTCGCGCATATGGCCGGCATCGGTGAATTGCAATTGCAGGCCGTCGGCGTCTCTCCACGCCCGCATGGACCCGCCATCGGCGTGAACGGCGCTATTGGTGGCAATCTCGCTGCTGGCAACAACCAGGTCCTCGACTCGCAGGGGGTCCAGATCGAAGGCGCCCGCCGCCTGACGCACGGCCTGGCGGACGTCGCTGATCTGGTCGACGGCGAACTCTAGGAGGTCGGCGGCGGACGGCACCGGCCCGAGCGGCGCGGCGAACGCCTCGAGCGTCGCCGCATCCCGGTAGCCGTCGGTCGGCACCCGCCCATCGGCGGTGAGCTCCACCGGGTGCGTGCGCAGCGACGCATCGAGGACCTCGCCCGGAAGCCCGTCGGCGTCGTAGGGGCAGAGCAGCCGCCACGCCGGGCCGCCATCGAAGATCCGGTTGACGAGGAATTCGTGGATGCGGACCTCGCTCAGCTCCGCCTCGCGGCGCCCCGGCCAGGCCGGTTGCCCGACCCCGCGGATGGGCCGGGCGGCCGCTGTCTCCCGGGCGAGGAATCTGTGCCAGAACGCGATGATGCGGGCGGGATTGGAACCGGCGAACTCCGGTAGGTCGACGAAGGCCACGTCATCGGCGTCGGTCCCGAGGGTGTCGCGCAGGACCGCGATCATGCGGGGCGACTCCGCGACCGCGACGGATTCCTCCCGCTCCAGGCCCTCGCGGATGAAGCCGCCGACCACTCGGGCGAAGTGCTCATCCCCGCGGTAATGCAGCACCTCGTGCTCGAACCGGCTCGGAGCGGAGGGTGTCACGTGGTCACGCGCATAGACCAACCATAGGCGTGTGAGTTTTCGATGAGCTTG
>JAOPVO010000158.1 GCA_025966155.1 Pseudonocardiales bacterium | reverse complement strand
AGGGCAACGGCCACGGCGATGAGCTCGCGGTACTTCAGCGGGATCTCGCGGCCCTCCTCGGCGAAGACGGCGCTGTTGAACTCGTTGAAGGCGTTCAGGATGTCGGGGGTCGTCTGCTTGTACACCTTGGTGTACGCGCGGTCTTCGGGCTCCATGTACGGGCTCATATGGGTGGTTCCTTCCACGAGGGCGGGGGATTGCGGTTGAGAACCGCCAAATTCTATAGCCGCTCGGTAGAGAACCCGGGCTGACGTTTGCGAGCCAGCTGGCGAAGGTGAAGGTCCGCGACGATAGTCGCCGCTGCCCAGGGTGCCATCGCCGCGCACGATGAAGAACTTCGACCAGGCCCGGACCGTGCCATCTGCGCGCAGATCGAGCAGCACATCGGTGGTGTTGTGGCCGTGGGCGCCTGGCTCGTCGCCCATCAGCGCAGTCAGCTCGTCGATGCCCCGGGCGACGACTGGATCGCGCCCGAACCGCACGTCAGGCGCGAAAACGGTGTCCGCCTCGGACCAGTCGCGGTTGTCGATGACGTGGGCGTAGCGCGCCAGCAGATCGAGGATCTCAACGGCGTCGACGGCATCCACTCGGGTAAACGGGCGTTCCAGGTCGCGAACGACTCGGTGCGCCACTCCTGCCGCTGATCGTGGTCCCCGCGGCCTCCACGACGAGGAATCGGCTCCACGCGCTGATGACTGAACCGTCGTCCGACGCCTTAGTGATTGGGTTCAGCGTGTGGTGCGACCGCCACGGGCCGAACGACTCGAGGTAAACCTGAATCCCGGGCAGGCCGCTGACGCCGTGCGGGCATTGTCTACTGGATCAATAGGGTTTAGCGCCGAATGTGCAATCGGGTCCTCATCCGCCCGCCCGCGCGTGGGCCGCGACGGTGGCGGATAGGCCCCGGAGCCGGTACGTAGCCCGATAAATCGGAGGCCCTCAATGTCGGAGATCACCGCCCACCACGGCATCTTCAAGGACACGAACCTGCACGTCGACGACACCGGCGGCCCTGGTCGGCCGGTGGTGCTGATCCACGGCTGGCCGTTGTCCGGGGAGTCGTTCTCGAACCAGGTCCCTGCCCTGGCCACGGCGGGGTACCGCGTGGTGACGTACGACCGGCGGGGATTCGGGCGCAGCGACAAGCCCGCCCGCGGCTACACCTACGACACGCTGTCCGAGGACCTGCACACCCTCCTGGAGGCCCTCAACCTGACCGATGTCACCCTGGTCGGCTTCTCGATGGGCGGCGGGGAGGTGGCTCGCTACTTCTCCCAATACGGCGCCGAGCGCCTGCGCAGCGTCGTGTTCGCCTCTGCAGTCCCGCCGTATCTGATGAAGACCCAGGACAACCCCGATGGTCCGCTTACCCCCGAGCAGGCCGGTGAGATGGCCGCGCAGCTCACCGCCGACGAGGACGCGTTCTACGACCAGTTCACCACCGACTTCTTCACGGCCAACGGGACGCTCGTCGTGACCGAGGCGCAGCGCCAGGAGGCCATCGCGCTGGCCAAGCAGGCGGACAAGAAGGCGGCGCTGGCCTGTATGACGGCCTTCGGCGGGACGGACTTCCGCGAGGATCTGGCCAAGGTGACGGTGCCGGCGTTGATCCTGCATGGCGACGCCGACGGGACGGTGCCGTTCGAGGGATCCGGTGCCCGCACCCACGCCTTGATCGCAGGAAGCGAGGTACATGTCATTTCCGGCGGCCCGCACGGCTGCAACGTCAGCCACGCCGAGGAGTGGAACAACGCGCTGCTCGACTTCCTCGCCACGTAAGCGGCGGATCCAGCTAGGTGATGGGCGAGACGCTCGTCGTCAGCCGGGGTATGCCCTCGCCGTAGGGCCCACCCCCGCCCACCTGAGCCACCTATTGACAGACGTCCTGAGGAGAACCCGTGCCGAACTTCGGCTACACGTTGATGACAGAGCAGAGCGGCCCGCGCGACCTCGTCCGTTATGCGGTGGCGGCCGAGCAGGCCGGATTCGACTTCGAGGTGTCCAGTGACCACTTCTCGCCGTGGATCAAGGAGATGGGCCATTCGCCGTACGCGTGGACGATGCTCGGCGCGGTCGCCCAGGCTACGTCGAAGGTTGAGTTGATGACCTACGTGACGTGCCCGACCACGCGGTATCACCCGGCGATCGTGGCGCAGAAGGCCGCGACGCTGGCGCTGCTCTCGGACAACCGCTTCATCCTCGGCCTCGGTTCGGGGGAGAATCTGAACGAGCACGTCGTCGGGGCCCCGTGGCCGGTCGCGCGGGTTCGCCAGGAGATGCTGGTCGAGGCCTTGCATATCATCCGGGCCCTGCACTCGGGGGATCAGCTGAGCTGGCAGGGCGACCACTTCTCGGTGGAGTCCGCGAAGATCTGGGACATTCCGGAGGAGCCGATCGAGATCGGGGTTGCGGTCAGCGGCGATTCCTCCATCGCGAAGTTCGCGCCGCTGGCGGATCACCTCATTGCCGTGGAGCCCGATGCCGCGCTGGTGCAGGGCTGGGACTCCACGCGCTCCGCGTCCGGGCTGCCCGGCAATCGGAAGGTCGGCCAGATCCCGATCTGCTGGGGCCCGGACAAGGACGCCGCTGTCATGCGCGCGCACGAGCTGTTCCGGTGGTTCGGCGGCGGCTGGCACGTCAACGCCGATCTGCCGACGCCGATCGCCTTCGATGCGGCCAGCCAGTTCGTCACCCAGGACGACGTGGCGGAGTCGATCGCCTGCGGGCCGGACCTCGACGCCCTCGCGGAATCCGTGAAGCCCTTCCTTGAGGCCGGATTCACCGATGTCGCTATCGTGCAGGTCGGGGATGAGAGCCAGGATCAGTTCTTGGCCGAGATAGCGCCTGCGCTGCTCGCCAAGATCCGCGCGCTCTGAGCGGCAAGGCTACGGCCCGCGGCCCCGAGTGCTCTACACGCTGAGCGATGCGGTACGCCAAGGGCTGGGCGAGGGGCCCCACCTCTATAGCTACTCGCTCGGCGCAGTGAAGAGAACTTCTTCATATCCTGCTTATCTTGGATGGCCTCTGCGCTGCACCTCGTTGGCCGCCGCGACGAGGCGAGCCGGCTTATGGACGAGCTCACCACGCGCCCTAGCCGCTGACGTCAACGAGGAGGCGGGTTGGCCTGGAGGGCGGCGTCCGTGACGACAATCCAGCCCCGGTCCTGCGTCGGTCACTCGCTTATCCGGTCATCGCTCAACCACGGTGACGACGGGTGCGCGAGGCGAATCGACTGCAGCAACCACGCAC
>JAOPVO010000120.1 GCA_025966155.1 Pseudonocardiales bacterium | reverse complement strand
ACCCGCGCGGTATGCCCCCACGTCGAGCCGGGGCCGTGGCCGTGCAGCACGACGTCGATATCGAGCTCGAGGGTCTCGGGCCGGAAGGCGCGCGCGGTGTAGCGCCGGCGAACCGGCCGACCGGTCTCGTCGATCAGCGCGAGGGCGATCTCGGGAGCCCCGGAGGCATCCAGGCCCTGCAGCGATTCGCCCGTGACCGTGATCCGGGTCATCCGCGGGGTCAGCTCGCGGACCGCGCAAATGGCGACGGTGTGCGAGGGAGTGGCCACGGCGTATGACCGTAAACGACTGGCTGGCCCAAGCGGCCCACAGGCTGTCCCCTACGGCGGTCGTGACTGATCAGACGTGAGACGACCGCAGCGCCCCAGCAATCCCGGGGCGCTGCGGTGGAGACGGCGATGGCGTGGAGCTCGGCGCGGGTGGATCAGATGCGGCGAGGTCAGCCCGCGTGCACCGGGGCCTTGGCCTCGCCGCCGGCGGTCTCGAGGAACTGGGCCTTCGTCATCTTGATGAGCACCAGCGCGGCGATAACCGCGGCACCGGCGAAGCAGGTCGCTGCGAGGAAGCCGCTGGAGGCCGAGTGCGCCTGGACCTCGAGGAAGGCCCGCATGGCGACCGGGTCGGCCAGTGCGTCCGCCGGCGGCTGGCCGCCCTTGGTGAGCGCCTCGGCGAACTGCCCGAAGTGCTGCGCGCTCTCGCCGCTGAGGTCCTTGAGCTTGTCCGCGCTGGCGTTGCGCGCAGCGGTGCCGGCGACGGTCGCCAGCACCGAGAGGCCCAGCGAGGAGCCGATCTGCTGCATGACGTTGACCAGCGCCGAGCCCAGCCCGGACTCCTCGCGGGTCAGGCCGGAGACCGCCACGGTGAAGACCGACACGAAGATCGGGCCCATGCCGGCCGCGACGATGACCATCGGCAGCAGGATGTGGCTGGCGTACGCGCTGTCGGCGTCCAGGCGGGTGAGCAGCAGCAGCCCGATGGTGTCGAGGATCGCGCCGCCGACGATCAGCGGCTTGGGGCCGAAGATCGGCAGCAGCTTGCCCGCGACCTGCGCCGAGATGCCGATGCCGAGGGCAACCGGCAGGAACGCGAAGCCGCTCTTGAGCGGGCTGTACATCAGGACGCCCTGCACGAAGAAGGTCAGGAAGTAGAACATCCCGAACATCCCGGCCCCGACGATCAGCATCACGATGTAGGACGCCGTGCGGTTTCGGTCCTTGAAGATCGCCAGCGGCATCATCGGCTCGGGGACGCGGGTCTCGACGATGACGAACACGGCCAGCAGGCCAACGCCAACGGCCAGCGCGGCGATCGTCAGCGGCTGGCTCCACCCGGACTCGGCGGCGTGGATGAAGCCGTAGACCAGCGAGAACAGGCCGAGGGTCGACACGATGCCGCCGATGGCGTCGAACTTGCCCTCGAGTCGGTCGCTGTGGTGGAGGTAGCGCGACGCGAGGTAGATGAGCACAACGCCGATCGGCAGGTTGACGAACAGCACCCAGCGCCAGTCGAGCAGGTCCGTGAGGATGCCGCCCAGCAGCAGGCCGAGGGCCGCGCCACCACCGGAGACCGCGGAGAACACCCCGAAGGCGCGGGTGCGCTCCGGGCCCTCCTCGAACTCGGTGACGATGAGGGAGAGCGCAGTCGGGGAGGCGATGGCGCCGCCGATGCCCTGGACAACCCGGCCGGCCAGCATGATGCCGAAGGTGGGGGCGATGCCGGCCATGAACGAGCCCAGCGTGAACAGCCCAAGGCCGACCTGGAACATCTGCTTGCGCCCGAAGAGGTCACCGGCCTTGCCGCCGAGCAGCAGCAGCCCGCCGAAGGCCAGCGTGTACGCATTCAGCGCCCACGTCATGGTCGTCTGGCTGACCTCGAAGTACTCGCCCATCTGCGGGAGGGCGATGTTCACGATGGTCGCGTCCAGGACGATCATCAGCTGGGCGCCGGCGATGATGAATAGCGCGATGGTCTTCTGCCGGGCCGCGTGCGCGCCCGCGTCCGTCACTTCTGGCGTCGCCTTGGTGGCCACGGTTGTGCTCCCGTCGTTGTGCTGAGGAAGTGCTGAGCTGGTCAGCGGGCGTCCTCGATGAGGACTCAGGTGTCGCGTCGCGAAAGGCGCGGATGCGGGGTCGACGCTGACCCGGTCTGCACTGGCAGTCGATTCCGCGGTGTCCAGTGCTCGTTCTTCGCTGCTTGTGGATCATGGCAGCGACCGCCGACAACGTGTCACGCTAACGCCGTCGAATAGAGAACGCAAACGTTCTCTATCAGCGAAAAGGGCTTGCGTCAGTGCGAGGAACGCTGTCCTGTAGACACTGCAGACGATGATGCGCCGACGGTCAACCGCTAAAACGGACGCACACGTGACGGGTAGATGAATTCGGCTCCGGACAAAGGGGATGACGGTGCGGACAGGCCCTGCGGACGCCCTCGAGGACCCTTGCCGGGTGCGCAGCGTGCTCCGCCGACGCGGCGCAGCCCTTGATGCCGCTATCCGCGATGCCGCATGCACCGAGCTGGCCGAGGTGGGCTATGCGGCGTTCAGCATGGAATCTGTCGCCGCCCGGGCACGGACGGGCAAGGGGAGCCTCTACCGCCGGTTCCCGGACAAGCAGCAGCTCGCGCTCTACGCAATGGATTGCGGCTTCCCGCAGCCTCCGCCAGGGGACATCACGATCTTCTTCGGGCCCGATGCATCGACCCGCGACGCGGTTCTGGAGGTCCTGCGCCGGATCGCCGAGGCGATGGACGGCGAGGGCGGGGCGATCATGCGCGCGACATCCGCCGAGGCCGCGCGAGACCCGGAGTTCGGCGCGCTGATCGACGAGCGCATCGTGGCGCCGCGGCGCGAGCGGATGCTTCAGCTGCTCCAGCGCGGCGTCCAGCGCGGCGAGGTGCGGGAGTCGGCACTGACTACCCAGATCGCCGAAGTGGGCCCGGTCATGCTGTTCCACACCGTGCTGACCGAGGGCCGCGCGCTCACCGACGCGGAGCTCATCAGCCTCGTCGATGGCGTGATCATGCCGATGCTGCGTCCCTGACCTGTCCCTGCGCAAGCGTCATGGCCCTGCCTCAGAAGCGGCCGGCGAACAGCAGGTGGGCGACCATGGAGACGGTCTCGACGCCGTCGTCGAAGCCAGGGGCATCCGAGGCATGGACGGCATCGCTGGCCCCCGGCTCGTCGCTGCGCGTCGGCGCGTCGGTTGGCTCATCGGTGGTGTCGCCGGTGGGCTCAGCTGTCGGCCCGTCGTCCGTTGGCAGACTCTCGACCGGGACGCCGAGGTCATTCATGATCGCGACGGTGTAGCGCTGCCGTGGGCCGACAAAGCCCACCGAGTTGACCACCCAGCCGGTCTCCTCCGCATCCCAGCCGTTCTTCGCGCCGGCGCGCGCATCGTCGTCGAGTCCGAGCACGCCCCAGCGCTGGTCGTCGATCACGCCGCGCATCTGCCTGACCAACCATGCGCGGTCATTGCGGGACAATTCGGCCAGGGCGAAGTCGACGAGATCCGCCATGGCGCTCGTGGTCGCGAGTTCGTAGCCCCAGACGCCGACCTCGTCGTCGGTCGCCTCGAGGTAGGGCAGGCCATGGTCGACGTAGGCCTCCGACGGGAGATCGCCGTAGGTCGACCAGAGGTAATCCGTGGCGTAGTTATCCGACTCGGCGAGCATGTAGGCCATCTGCTCGTAGTCGTAGTCGGACAGCTCGATCTCCCCGGAGCGGTTGCGCTGCAGCAGGTTGACCGCGATCGCCAGCTTGATGGTCGACGCAGTCCAGATGTAGACGCCGGCGCTGTCATTGCTCCACCTCGCCCCGGTGAGGCGATCGTGGACCACGACGCCGACGACGCCGGGCCGCTGCGCCAGGTAGGCGGTGACGGCGGCGAATCGATCCTGGAAGTCGCAGTCGAATCCCACCGAGTCATCGCACGGCACCGCCGTGACCTCGGTCGGGCGAGTCGACTCCGAGGTCGGCGCAGTCGCCGACGCGGACGGCGCCGGCAGTGCGTCGAGGGCGGTGGGCGACGTGACGCCGCAAGCCCCGAGCGTGATCGACAGCAGCAGCGCGGCCACGGCTGCGATCACCGGCCGGGTGCCTCGAGCCCAGCGTCCGGGCGGGCGTCGCTGCCTGGCGGAGGCACGGCGCGGCGGGGGCATGGCCTCACGATTATGGGGGGCGACGCTGTGCGGGAGCGGTGTGGCGCTACGCGTCGGCACTCGCGGATTCGGGCCCTTTTGGTTGCGCGCCTCCGCGCCTGTAACCTCGTGCGGCGGTGTGTGCTCGTGGCCCTCGGGTTGGGTGCGCGCACCAAAGGAGGCTTCGCCTAGTCCGGTCTATGGCGCCGCACTGCTAATGCGGTTTGGGTCTCAAGCCCATCCCGGGTTCGAATCCCGGAGCCTCCGCGGCTGGCTCGATTTTGTCGGGCCAGCTGGGTGTGTAAGGTCAACGCCCGCCAGTACTAGCGCCCGTAGCTCAACGGATAGAGCACTTGACTACGGATCAAGAGGTTAGGGGTTCGAATCCCTTCGGGCGCACCGAGAATCGGCTCTGAACAAGGGCCACGGGTCCAGCGTGGCCTCGTCGGAAACGGCCGTTGGCACCGCGGGACAGACGGCAGCATCGCCGGCAAGACGGGCCGAGAACGCCGGCAGCCTGTCTCAGAAGGCCCCCGTTCGCCTGAGGGCTCTCGGCCGGCCGTCGGGGTCATAGATGCGGTGGTAGGCGACCGTGGCCCAGCGGCGGGTACGAGCCGACAGTTCGGGGTCCACGAGCGGTCTCAGCCGGCCGGCTGGCCGGTCCCCAACGCAGCCCCCGTCGTACCACGCCTGGAGTGCTCGGGCTGATCGACGGAGGGCATGAAAGCTCGCGACCGGGTCGATGAGTCCGCCGTCGTCGGAGAGATCGAGGTGCTCGCGCATCAGCTCCAGGCGCAGGGCGCGCGCGTAACTGCGAGCGCCGTCACCGAGCCCCCCAGGGTCTTCCGGCTCACGCGGGTCGCGGGTGTCGTCCAAGACCGCCGCGCTCAGCTCCGAATCGTGCGTCCACGAGCGCCGGTTGAAGTTGTCCGAGCCGATCGTCGCCCATGTGTCGTCGACGACGCACACTTTGGCGTGGACGTAGACCGGCGTACCCGCATGGTTCTCGACTCCGTAGATCGCCACGCGCTCGCCGCCGGCCGCGCGAATGGCGGAGAGCGCCCTGTGGCGGCCAACCAGGTTGGGCGGCATGGAGAACCGGCCGTCCTGATCGGGATGGTGCGGAAGGACCGCGACCACGTGCAGGCCGGGCTGCTGCCGGAGCGCGTCCGCGAAGGTGCGCGCCACTTCCGCCGACCAGAGGTACTGGTCTTCGACGTAGACCAGCGCCCTCGCACGCCGAAGCGCCTTGCTGTAGCCGTGGGCGACGCTCCGCTCCCCGTTTGGTGCGAAGGGGTAGCCGCCCAGCCGCTTCGGGTAGGTGCGCAGCAGCTGCACCGAATGCGGTCCAGCCGGCGCAGGGTCGGGCAACTGCTGAGGCAGCGGGCTGCCTCGGCGGTCCTCATGACGCAGCCGCTCGGCGACCCAGTGAAGGGGATTGCGGGTGAGCGGCTGCGGGTCGTCCCACCGCTCGCGGAAGACCGTTTCGACGTCGCCGACCACGGGCCCTCGCAGGGCGACCATCGCATCGTGCCAAGGTGGTCGTGGTCCGTAGGCCTTGGCCATCGCTTGAGGCTGCGGGTCCCCTCGGTGCTCGGCGTCGTCGCGTCGACTGTGGCACAGGTCGATGCCGCCGACGAATGCCACGTCGAGGGCCGGTCGAGATGCGTGTCGCAGCACGACGAACTTCTGGTGGTGCGAACCTCCGGTGCGCACGCGCATGTCGAGCAGGCACTCCCCGCCCGCAGCCTCGATCTCCTCGCCCAAGTGCCGGTTCTCCGCCGAGCTGAAGGCGAGCTTGTCCAGATGCGACCGCCAGATCAGGCCACGTACGAGGACACCGCGCCGGGCGGCCTCGCAGAGGGCGCCCGAGACAGGCTGCCGACCATCGTCGCTCAGCAGCTGGTCAGGGTCGCCTCGCCAGTCGGTGAACAACAGCAGGTCGCCGGCATCAAGCATCGCGATGCTGCGCAGCAGCTCACCGAAGTAGGCGGCACCGTGCACGAGCGGAGTGGCCAGGTTCCCGTCGGACCACGCCTGGCCCTGCCGTCTGCTGTCCAGGATGGTGGCGTCGTTACCGCGCTCGGCCGCATTCAGGAACCAGCTCGCTGCCGCCATCCTCTGCCCTTGCCCGGCGGAGCGAGGGGTCAAGCCTCGCGAATGGCGGCGCAATGGACCTCGACGACCGGCTCGCAACGGTCATCTACGTCGCCCCGTGAAAGTGAGCAGGCTCATGGCGATCGGATCGGATGCGTTTCAGCACCCGCGGTCGGGTGACGTGATTCAAGACTGCCTCTGACGGGTACCGGCGGCCAAAGTGCTCCGGGCGTGTGCACCCGGAGATGCCCGACCTCAGGACGGCGGTGACCCACTGAGCGCTTGGCGAGACGGTCACGAGCACGGGTCAGGATCGAGTCCCGCCGACCCGGCGGACGCAGTGAGCGCCGCTTGGGAAGCCGCGACGCAGGCCGAACGGTCAAGCGCAAAGGCGGGCCACGCCCGCGCGGAGGCGTCGTACGCGAGCGAAGCTGCACAGGGCGCAGAGCAGGGGGCTCGCGCCGCCGAGGCCGCCGCAGAAGCAGCCCGCGATGAGAACGTCGGGGCGGAGGCAGCTGCTCAACACGCGGCGGAGCTAGCGTTGGAGACCGACGCTCTGTTGTTGGAGGAGGAGGCGCAGAAGGTAGCGGCCCAGGTCAGTGAGGAACAGCCCTTCGGCGTGCTGGGCAAGCCCCTGAACAAGCGCAGCCTGCTCCGTGCGGGCTTCGCCGTCACCGTCGGGGCGCTCCTCGCTATTGCGCTTGGAGAGACGGTAGTGGCGTTGGAGCAGCCATTGCTGCTGATCGTGGTCGCGGCGTTCATCGCGATCGGCTTGGAGCCGGTCGTGACCTGGCTGACCGGCCATCACCTCCGGCGCGGACTGGCGGTGCTGGTGGTTAGCGTCGTCGGCGTCGGACTGGTGGCGTCGTTCCTGGCCGCGGCAGTGCCCCCGCTGGTTTCCGAGGCCAGCCAATTGATCAACAACGGGCCGCAGTATCTGCAGCAGCTGCAGGATAAGCACACGTCAATCGGCCGGTTGAACGCCCGGTTCCACCTCACCGAGGAGCTCACTGCCGCCAACCAGAACCTGTCCATCACCTCGTTCGGTGGGTTGCTCAGTCTTGGGCAGGCGATCATCTCCTTCACCTTCGCAGTCGTCATCGTGATCGTCCTGGTGCTGTACATCCTGGCCGACTTCGATGGGATCAAACGGGTCTTCTACCGCCTCGTACCGCTGCATCGCCGACCCCGGGTCGCATTACTCACCGACGAGATACTGGCCCGGATCGGCGGTTACATTCTCGGTAACCTGCTGACCTCGCTCATCGCAGTGATGTGCCAATACATCATCCTGCGGGCCCTCGGCGTGCCCTACGCGCTGGTGTTGTCGGTATTCGTGGGTGTGCTCGACCTCGTCCCCTTGGTTGGATCCACCATCGCGGGGGCTCTCGTCACCGCAGTCACCCTCGCGACCGTCTCCCTGACCGCCGCGATCATCAACGTCGTCTTCACCCTCGTCTACCGCCTCGCCGAGGACTACCTCATCAACCCCCGCGTCCTCAAACGCACCGTTAACGTCCGTCCCCTGGTCACCGTCGTCGCGGTCCTGCTCGGAGGGGCGTTGCTCGGCATCGTCGGTGCCCTGCTCGCCGTCCCCATCGCGGCCGCCATCCAGCTAATCCTCACAGAAGTCGTGTACCCACGCATGGATCGCGTCGGCGCCGATTGAAGCAACCACCGAGCACGCCAGCCATCCACGTTGTGAGCAATGCCAACAAAGGAGCGGACGAAGCGTGGTCGACTGGACAGTCGTCGCGCTCAGCCTGGGCGCGGCGCTGACATTCGATATGATGTGGACCTTGACGAAGCCGTTGTAGCTAACGGTAATGAGGCGCCACTCATCGTCACGCACTATCAGGTGACGGAGGCCGCATGACGGCAGGGGTGCCTCGGTTTGATGGAGTAATGGGGCTGCCGGAACGACCTGAAGCCCCGTACGCCCGCTACGCCGATGCCGTTCTCGCCTGGCTCGCCTCACATGCCAACGACGGTGATTTTGCGTCGGGGTCCGATAGTGCTCTCGCCGATGCCGACATCGGCGCCGAGCTGATCGAGGCGGAGGCGGCGCTGCTGCGGGATTTCGAGTCGGACTCGGTGTTCGCCACCATCGCCACCAACGCCCGTCTGACACTGCCCGCGGCGAAGGTCCTGGCCGTGCTGATCGCCTGCGAGATCGACACGGCGCGGACCGCGCGTCTGGCTGTGCTGCAGGGCGGCACGCGTCTGTCGCGCCTGACAGTGGGCACCGTTGCCTCAATGCTGGGCAGCCACGTCGCCTGTGCTCGCGTCGTGGGACCCGACGGGCAGCTGCGCCGGGCCGCGCTCATCGAGATAGAGCCGCATGGACCGTGGGCCGCAGCGGAGGTTGCGCTGCCCGCTTCGATCCTGTGGGCGATGGGCGGGGATCAGTCAATGGACCCGGACTGCCCGCCCGGCGCGGTGATCATGGAGCGACCCCTTCCGGACGATCCGCTGATGATCGATCTCGAAGCGGGCCCGGGCGTTCTGGTCGTCGTGACGGGCGCGGATCGAGCGCGGCGGTGGGCCGAGGCGGCCCGGCGCGCTGCGGGGTCGCGGTTTCTCGTGGCTGATGTCCCCGCGACGGAGGCCGGCTGGTCCGCGCTGGTGCGCGAGGCCACCCTGTCAGGGGCCGGTGTCATCATCGAGTTGGTCGACGGCTTGCCGGTCGAGGGCCGGCGGTGGATCGAGCGCGCGGTCCATCTGTCCTGGGCGCTGACCACGCCAGACGATCTCCCGATCCGATCCATGCCGTCGGTCCGCTGGCGGGAGCACATCGCCACCAGCGAGGTCGCGTCGCCCCAGGAGTGGCGCGACGTGGTCGGTGCCGAGCCCAGCAAAGGGCACCGGCTCACCGCCGATCAGCTGGGGTTGGTTGGTCGGGTGTACGCCGCAGTCGACGGCGACGTCGATGCCGCCGTTCGGCGCCTGCTCGCCGGGCCGCTGGGCCAGATGGCGCGCCGAGTCGGGCCTCGAAAGACCTGGGATGACCTGATCCTGCCGGCCGCCCGCCTGGCTCAGCTGCGGGCCATCGTCGATAGGTACCGATTCGCCGGCACCGTGTACGACGAGTGGGGAGTGTCGTCGATATCGGGGCGCGGCATCCTCGCGCTGTTCACCGGGCCCTCCGGAACGGGCAAGACCCTCGCCGCCGAGGTAGTCGCCACCGCGCTCGATCTGGATATGTACAAGCTCGACCTTTCCTCGGTGGTCAGCAAATACATCGGGGAGACCGAGCAGAACCTGGACAAGGTCTTCGACGCCGCCTCCGCCGGCAACGCCGTGCTCTTCTTCGATGAGGCGGACGCCTTGTTCGGCAAGCGCTCCGAGGTCAAGGACGGACGCGATCGCTACGCGAATCTGGAGGTCTCGTACCTGCTGCAGCGGCTCGAGGCCTACGACGGCATCGTGTTGATGGCAACGAACCTGCCCAAGAACATCGACGCCGCGTTCCTGCGCCGGCTGCACGCCGTTGTGGACTTCGCGCTGCCCGCAGAACCCGAGCGGAGGGCGATCTGGGCGCGGCACCTCAGCGGCGGCATGCCCCTCGACGCTATGGATCTCGATGCGTTGGCCGGACGGTTCGAAGTATCTGGCGGCATCATCCGCAATGTCGTCATCGCAGCCGCGTTCAGGGCCGCTGCCGAGGGGGTCCCCGTCTCGATGGCCGCGCTGCTGCAGGGCGTGAGCGAGGAATACGTCAAGCTCGGCCGGATCCAGAAAGCAGGGTCATTCAATGTCTGATCGGGATCTCGCCAGCAGGCGCAGCGACGCCGAGCTGGACGACTTATCCAATAGCCAGCTAGTTGCTCGGCGGACGATGACTGTCGGCTCGGCGCAGGACCCGGCCGAAGCCAATGCCGACGAGCTCGCGCGCCTGGCGCTGCAGCGACTCGGCGACGGGGTGTCGGCGGCGGTCGAGCCCTCGATGACGCGGGTCGCCCGCTCGACCGCTGGGCCGACGCCCGGTGCTGTCGTCGGCGCCGCCGGAGGCGAACTCGATCCGGACACGCACCGCCAGCTCGACAGCAGCCGGGGCGGCGGCCGGCCGATGGCCGAGCCGGTCCGCCACGACATGGAGTCCGCCTTCGGCGCGGACTTCGGCCGGGTGCGCGTGCATGACGGCCCAGCAGCAGACACGTTGAGCCGGAAGATGCAGGCTGTGGCGTTCACCGTCGGCAACGACATGTTCTTCTCCGCCGGAGCCTATGAGCCGCGGAGCTCGGCCGGGCAGCACCTGCTCGCGCACGAATTAGGCCACGTCACCCAGAACGACCCAGGCGCGCGGGTCCAGCGGGCGTTCGGGAAGTCCAAGGCCAAGCGGCCCTCCGTGTCGGAGAAGACCTTCGTCGCGCAGGAGGAGCGGATGGCCGTGCCGGGCAAGAAGAAAGCCCGCGGCGCGGTGACGGACGAGCACTTCGAGGAGGAGCAGCTGGTGGTGCCGGGCAAGCAGAAGAAGCGCGGCGCGCTCAAGGACGTGCAGTACGAGGATCAGGGCTCCACGGAGGCCGCACAGACGGTCGCCGCTGATGAGCTGCCTGCCGTGGATGGCAATGACTCCGTCGAGGAGTCTGAGGTGCCGGACCGGCCCCGCGCCGCGCTGCCCAAGATCGTGGTGCCGGATACGCTGCCGAGTCAGGGTCAAACGAAGAGCCTGACCCAGCTTCGCGACGCCCTCGCCGCCACAATGTCGGCGTCCTCCCGACGGCATGCGGACCGAGTGGGGTCCAGCCTCGGCCGGTTGCTAGGGACCATGGACGAGGTGGAGTCGATGCCGAATGCGGAACGGCTCACGAAACGGGCGCCAGCCATCGAGAAGATGGTCGGCTATGCAGGCTGGTATTTGGCGGGGCACGACACGTCCAGCGACTCCAAGGTGCAGGCGCGCGTCGGCATCGTTGGGGACATCGAGGGCGTTGCGACAGTTGAGCACATCCGCGCCAGTTTCGATGCGAAGTACTCGTCGTTGGTCATAGCCGATGACCAGTCCAACCCGGACAGCTTCAAGACGGCCAGCAACGCGGCACAAGATCTGGACGAGATCCTGAATGGCCTGGCCGCGAGCCGGGACCCAAACCGCGCCGCGTCGCGACAGATTCAGGAGACCCGGGACGCCACCTTGGCCTACGGGTTGACCAAGGCGGAACTAATCGCCATCCGCACCTACAGCGATAACGACTACAGGTACATCAACCCCGCTATGGGCGACTACGAAGCCGGCGTCACGGCATACTCGGCCGGCCTACGGGCGAATACCGACGGCCAGCAACTTATTCGAATCAAGGAACTGGCCGCCAGTAACGGCATCGCGATGAGCGATAAGCAGGCGCAGCGGCTGGTAGATAGTCAGCTCACCGAAGTCGAGGCGGAGAAGGCTATGGCCCGCTTCCTGAGGCTGAGGGAGTGGAAGGGCGACCCCGAGCCGTTGAAGAAGGCACTGATCAGCCGGAACCAGAACAAGGAATCGCCGGCGGAGAGCAAGAAGCGGGTGGCCGACGACGGCACCGCCCACGCCAACTTCCTTCAGTCCGGATTGGCGAAGGTGCCACCAACCGCGGGCACGACCTATCGCGGTGACAACATGAGCCTGGCCCGGATGAAGGATGTCGCGTGGTTGGGCAAGGAGGTCACACTGAGCAACTTCTTCAGCACGTCCGCCGAGTCGTATGTTGCCCATAGCTTCATGGACAAGGGCGGCGCCGGCCCGGTTCGGGTCCTCACGGAGTTCCGGTGCATCGCCGCCCGCAACATCTCCATGCTTTCCCTCGTGCCGTATGAGATGGAGTGGCTGCTGATGTCGGGCGCGAAGTATCGCGTCATTTCGGTGGAGGACTACACGGGCCTGGACCGAGCACCGTTGGTCGGAGTGCCGTCGGACAAGAAGGGGCCCAAGGGCGAGATCCCCACGTATTACGTGACAGTCGTGCAAACTCAGTGATCCTGGTGGAGTGACGTTGGCGACGGATACCCACCGGATGCTGCTGCGCACGGCAGGCTGCGGTCATGGATCTTGAAGAGGCTCTGGCCTTCGCCGCCGGGCACCGCCGCGCTGTCGTCTCCACCTTCCGGGCCGACGGGCGTCCTCAGATGTCGCCGATGACGGCTGTGGTGGACCCGGGCAATCCCGCGGGTGTCATGTTCACGACTCGGGCGCCGTCGATGAAGGTGAAGAACCTGACCCGCGACCCCAGGGTGTCGGTGCTGTTCCTGCGCGACGAGTTCGTCGGGGAGTGGGCCATCGTCGAGGGCAGCGCCCGCATCACGACGCTGCCGGACTGCATGGACGACCTCCACACGATCTTCAGCGGCAATGGGCCGATCGCCGACCTCGACGGGTGGCGGGCCAAGATGATCGCCGACCAGCGGGTGGTCGTCCATGTCGACATCGACCGCGTGGGCCCCAACCGCCGCGGCTGACGCACAGCTAGCAATCTAACTCGGCATGGCGATATGCCGACCGGCCCAGGCCGGGCGCGGCAGTTGCGCATGGCCCGAGACGACCTCGGTGATCCTGGCGTGCACACCCTCGGGCCACGGGGTCACCCGCCGGCTTGTGAGCGACACGTTGAGGAACATCAGTTCCTGAGTTGCCACGGGCGTGCCGTCGTCGACGCGGTGCATAGCGTGCGCTAGATGGATGCGCTTCGTGTCGCCGCCAAGCACCCAGGTGCCCATCTGGACCTCGTCGCCGAGAAGAAGCTCGTTCTGGTAGAGCACATGACTCTCGACGGCGAATTGCCCGAACCCGGTGCGCTGCTGGTAGTCCTCGCCCATGCCGACCGATCGGAACGCGTCGACCGACGCAACATCGAAGAGCATGACGTAAAACGCCAAGTTCATGTGGTCGTTCTCATCGATCCATTCCGGCAGCACGACGCCGGTGCCGCTGGCCAGCGGGGCCACACGGCCCGGTGCGGATTCGCTCACTGGCCGGGCAGCACGTTCACGGCGTCGGCCATCGCAAGGACCATCTGCTCGATGATCGGGCGCGGGGTGGCGAAGTTGAAGCGCACGAACCCCGCGCCCACCGGCCCGAAGGCCAGCCCGTTGTTCATCACTACGTTCGCGCGCTCGATGAAGAAGTCGGCGACCTCGTCATCAAGGCCGTAGGCGCGGAAGTCTAACCAGGACAGGTAGGTGCCCTCCGGCGCCACATAGCGCACCTTGGGCAGGTGCGCCGCGAGCAGCTCGCCCAGATACGTGCGGCTGCCGTCGAGGTACGTCAGAACCTGCTCGAGCCAGGGCCCGCCGGATCGATAGGCGGTGATGTTGGCTATCACGCCCGGAACCGCGGCGCCGTGCGAAGCGAACGGGCTGATGGCCTCCCAGTGCGCGGAGTCGGCGTCGTTGGTCAGGATCAGCTGCGCGCACTTGAGGCCGGGCAGATTCCACGCCTTCGACGCCGAGGCCGCGGTGACGGTATGGCCGGCAGCAATGTCGGAGATGGACGCATAGGGCACGTGCTGGTGACCCGGGTAGACCAGCGGGGCATGGATCTCGTCGGAGAAGACCCGCCCGCCGCCGGCCTGGACCACCTCGGACACCGCCACCAGCTCGTCGCGGGTGAAGACCCGCCCAAGCGGGTTGTACGGATTGCAGAGGACCATCACGTGGCCGCCTGCGGCGAACGCCGCGGACAAGGCGTCGAGGTCGAAGGTGTAGGGCCCATCGGTGTCGATCATCGGCACCTGGATGATCTCGCGCTTCAGGTACGGCGGCACGGAGAGGAAGGGCATGTACGCCGGGGTAGGCAGCACGACCGGGCTGCCGGGCCGCGAGAAGTGCTCGATGGCGATCTCGAGGCCCTTGATGACATCGGGCAGCGGGTGGACCTGCTCCGGCGCGATGGCCCAGCCGTAGCGCGAGGCGTAGAAGTCGGCGGTGGCGCTCGCGAGCTCCTCGCCGAGGCGCGGCGGCAGGTAGCCGAAGAGCCCGTCGTCGACCATTGCATGCAATGCGTCGGCGATGACGGGCGCGGCCCCGAAGTCCATCTCGGCCACGAAGGCACCGAGCGCGTGCGGGCCGAAGCGGCTCCATTTGGTCCCGCCCACGCGCCGCAGCGTCTCGACGGTGATCGCGTCGAACTCGGCCTCGATCGGCATATCTGCGTTGCTCATCGCTGAGCCTCCAAGAGGTGGCGGGGGTCGCGCTGCCCCCAGTATCGCGCGGCTGTTTCGATGATTCTGACGGGCTCAGGCGGCGGGCATCGCCAGGGGCAGCAGGCCGGCATCAGCTTCGGGCCAGAGCAGGGGATCGGGCCCGAGCGCCGCAAGCTGCGGAAGTTGCAGGGCGGCCCAGCGCGAGAGCGGATCCCCCTCGAGGACCGGGTCGCTGGCGAAGGCGGCCCATGGCATCCACCAGGCCGAATCCACCTCGTCGGGGTCGGCTCGCACCGCCGAGTCCCTGGCGATGACCCGGTAGACCGGGCAGAGCTCGTTCTCCACGACGCCGGTGAGATCGCGCGCCTGGTAGCGGAAGGCCGGCAGCACCAGCGTGATGTCACTGGGGACGATCCCGAGCTCGGACTCCAGGCGCCGGGCAACGGCATCGGCCCCGTTCTCCCCGGGAGCCGGGTGGCCGCAGCAGCTATTGGTGCGGACGCCGGCGAAGGTCAGCTTGTGCCGGGCGCGGCGGGTCACGAGGAACCGGCCGCCTGGGTCGAAGACGTAGGCCGAGAACGCCAGATGCAACGGAGTAGCGGCCCCGTGCACCGTCGATTTCGGCGCGGTGCCGATCGCCGAGCCATCCTCGGCGCACAGCACCACGAGCTCCTCGTCCGTCATCAGCTGGCTAACTGCTGGACGGCGGCGCCGAAGACGCGCGGCAGACGGGCTGACATAGGGACGATCCTCCGGGCGAGCAGCGGCTGATGCCGCGCCCAGAGCAGCGACGAGGTCAGCACACGGTACCGGCGGGACGCACTGAGCCAGCGCCGCTGGTACGCCTCGGGATCGTCGGCGGCGACGCAGTCCACCAGCGCGCGGGCGCAATGCAGCGCAACGGCGATGCCCTCGCCGGTCAGCGCGTCGACATAGCCCGATGCGTCCCCGACCAGCAGCGCCCGGCCCAAGACCCGGGCCGACGTCCGCTGGCGGAACGGCCCGGCGCCGCGCACCGAGCTGGCGTCAGCGGCCTCGCCGACCCGGGCCCGCAGCGCCGGGAAGGCCGCCAACTGCTGGGCGAACGGGGCCCGAACACTCGACAGCACCGCGATCCCGACGAGGTTCGGGCCGACTGGCGTCACATACGCCTCGGACTGCTCGGCCCAATGCACCTCGACCAGATCGGTCCACGGGGCCATAGCGACGTGCTGGCGGGTGCCCCATCGCGAACGCGGACCGGTCGCCGTGACGCGCTCCAAGCCGAGGCTCCGGCGAAGCGGGGAATGCAGGCCGTCGGCGATCGCCAGGTAGCGCGCGGCGCGGCCGTCGACGACCACGCAGCTGTCGCCCAGAGAAACATTGTTAGCCCGCTCAGGAATGATCTTCACGCCCGCGCCTTGGACGGCTTCCCGCAACGCGCCATGCAGGACAGTGCGCCGGACGCCCATGCCGGGGCCATGCCGGAAGGGCGCGTCGACCGACTGCGCTCCGTCGAGGTAGCGGATGCCCCGGATCGGGTGGCCTTCCAGCGGCACGCCGAGCTCGCGCAGCGCCCGCACGGCGCGGGGCATCAGGCCCTCGCCGCAGGCCTTGTCGATCGGCCCGTCCCGCGGCTCGAGCACAGCCGTCCGCAACCCGGCCCGGGCGGCGTAGAGCGCAGTGGCGAGGCCCGCCGGTCCGCCACCGGCGATGAGCAGATCAAGCTCCGGGCCCTCGCCGTGCGTCATCGAGACACGCGCAGATCCGGTACGGGGGCAGCCTGGGTCAAAGCGTTGTTCTCGCAATGGATTCGCACGAACAGGAGCCCGGCATTGAGCACGGTGAACGCCGCTGCCGTGATCCAGGCCGAGTGCACCAAGGGGAGGGCGAACCCCTCGATGACCACGGCGACGTAGTTGGGGTGGCGCAGCCATCGGTAGGGGCCCCGGCGGACGAGCGCCATCCCGGGCACAACGACGACCCGGGTATTCCAGCGCGGGCCGAGCACGGTGATGCACC
>JAOPVO010000077.1 GCA_025966155.1 Pseudonocardiales bacterium | reverse complement strand
AGGACGGTCCAGGCGAACGACGTCTGGTCCGGGATCTCGCGGGAGACGCTCGTGACGCTCACCTGGACGTGCAGGGTGTCCCCGCCGAGGGTGAAGACGCAGTGCAGGGGCTGGAGGGGCGCGGCGTCGGACAGCAGCAGCGCGCAGGCCTCGTCGATGGCGATCCGCAGGTCCTCGATCTCGTCGAGGGTGAAGTCCATGCGCGCGGCGAGCGAGGCAGTTGCCGTGCGCAGCAGCGCCAGATACGCGCCGTCGGGCGGCAGGCGAATATCGATGGTGTCGGCCAGTGGGGCGGCTGCGCCGCTCTCCGCCTCGATGCGAACGTCAGGGGTGGCCGATGCCATCAGTGCGTGCTCCTGTGCTCAGGGGGCCGTCGAGGCGGCCGGATTGACGATGTTCCAGTGCACCAGCGCGGGCCGGCCGTGCTCGGCCCCCAGCAGGCAGGGGGCAGCAGTATCCAGCGCGAACATGCCGCCCGCGGAGATCGACATGCCCAGCCAGCGCGCTGCTAAAGCGCGATTCATGTGTCCGTGGCCGAAGATCATGATCGGCCCTTCGCCCAGGTGCGGCTCGATGGCGCCCAGCACCCGGTCGGCCCGATTGGAGACGTCAGCCGGCGACTCCCCGTGCGGGGTGGTGCCGGTCCAGATCGTCCAGTCGGGGTCGAGCTCGCGGATCTGAGGCGATGTCAGGCCCTCGTAGTCCCCGTAGTCCCATTCGGCGGCATCGGGATCGATGCGGTCGATGGCGATGCCGGCCAACTCGGCCGTGCGCAGGGCGCGGGCCCGGGGGCTCGACACCACCAGGACGGGGTCGATGCCGGCGAGCATGGTGCGCAGCGCCGCGGCCTGCGCCTCGCCCGCCGCGGTCAGCGGCAGGTCCGTGCGCCCCGTATGCCGATGGCTCGCCGTCCACTCGGTCTCGCCGTGGCGGACCAACCAGAGCTGCGAGCCATCGGGCACGGAGCGGGACATCACGCCTTCTTGGTCTCCCAGAAGATCGCGTCGATCTCGGCGATGAGGTCCAGCAGCTTCTGGCCCTCAGCCGGGTCCACTGCGCCCTTGCCGCCCGCCGCGCCGGCGGCCTTGGTGGCGGTGTTGAACAGCTCGTGCAGCTGCGGGTACTTCTCGAAGTGCGGCGCCTTGAAGTAGTCGGTCCACAGCACCCAGAGGTGATGCTTGACCAGTTCGGAGCGCTGCTCCTTGATGATGAGGGCCCGAGTGCGGAACACCGGGTCCTCGTTGCCCTGGTACTTCTCCATGATGGCCTTGACCGACTCAGCCTCGATGCGTGCCTGCGCGGGGTCATAGACGCCGCACGGCAGATCGCAGTGAGCCGAGGCGGTGATCGTGCTGCGGAACAGACGCATGGAATCGTGACCTTTCGGCTATGTGGACGGACCGCCTTGGACCTTACTCCCGGGGCCGATTCCGGGAAGGGCGGGAGTGGGTGCACGATGCGGGCCATGCCTGATGCGCTTCTCCCGTGGCAGATCGTGCGCGTATCGGGGCCGTCGATGGCGCCGGGGCTGCGCACGGGGGACCGGCTGGTGGTGCGCCGCGGGGCGCGGATCCGGCCCGGCGACGTTGTGCTCGCCCGATTCGCCGATGTGCCTGATACCTGGGTCCTCAAGCGCGCGGCCCGCCCCGCAGGGCCCCCCCTCGACGCGCAGTGGATTGTGCAGAGCGACAACCCCTTCGCCGGGGGCGACAGCTCGGTGCACGGGCCCGCTCGGGTCTCCGGGAGGGCGGTGCTGCTCCTGCGGGCCGGCCGGCGCGTCCCGCAGCGCGTGCCGCCTCGGCCCGCCTCGTGAGAGACTGCTTCGGTTTGTTCTGTCCATGTCGCCCGTCTCCTGAGGAATCCCGACAATGACGTCGCTAGCACCCGCCACCGCCGATACCGCCCTGCACCCGTATGACCTCGCTAGCCCGGTATTCAAGGCGCACGAGGGCGGCAAGCTCAGGGTCACCAGCACGATGGATCTGCACTCCCGCGACGCGCTCTCCCTCGCCTACACCCCGGGTGTGGCCGACGTCTGCCTGGCGATCGCCGCGGATCCCACGATCGCCGACACCCACACCTGGCGCTCGCGGGTGGTCGCGGTCATCAGCGATGGCACCGCCGTGCTCGGGCTGGGCGACATCGGCCCGGCGGCTGCGCTGCCGGTCATGGAGGGCAAGTCGGCGCTGTTCCAGCAGTTCGCCGGGCTCAGCTCGGTGCCGATCGTGCTGGACACCACCGATGTCGAGGAGATCATCGCCACGGTGGTCCGGATCGCGCCGTCGTTCGGCGGGATCAACCTCGAGGACATCTCCGCGCCGCGCTGCTTCGAGATCGAGGACCGGCTGCGCGACCTGCTCGACATCCCCGTCTTCCACGACGACCAGCACGGCACGGCTGTGGTCGTGCTGGCGGCGCTGCGCAATGCCGCCAAGATCACCGGCCGAACGCTGGGCGACCTGCGCGTGGTGGTGTCCGGCGCCGGCGCGGCCGGGGTGGCGTGCACCAACATCCTGCTCACCGCAGGCGTCGGGGACATCTGCGTCGCCGACTCCCGCGGCATCGTGCACCTCGGCCGCGGCGACCTCACCAACGTCAAGTCCATCCTGGCCAAGACGACGAACAAGGCCGCGCACAGCACCACGATCGAGAAGGCGCTCGAGGGCGCCGATGTGTTCCTCGGGCTGTCCGCCGGTGCGATCTCCGAGGAGGCCATCGCCTCGATGGCGCCGAACTCGATCGTGTTCGCCCTGGCCAACCCGGTGCCGGAGATCCACCCCGACATCGCGTCCCGGCACGCCGCAGTGGTTGCTACCGGGCGCAGCGACTTTCCGAACCAGATCAACAATGTGCTGGCGTTCCCCGGGATCTTCGCCGGCGCCTTCGATGTGGGCGCGCGGTCGATCACCGAGAACATGAAGCTCGCCGCCGCCGAGGCGATCGCGGCCATCGTGGCCGACGAGCTCAGCGCGACGAATATCGTGCCCAGCGCGTTCGACCCCCGGGTCGCGCCGGCCGTGGCGGCTGCGGTTGCCGCGGCCGCGGTGGCCGACGGTGTCGCGCGCGCAAGCACGCTGGCCCGATAGCACGCTACTTCGATAGTGCGCTAACCCACCACCATCGGGGCCTGGGTGCGGCGGTCGTCGCGCAGCAGCGACCACGCATCGCCCAGCCGGGCGACTGCATCGGCCAGCGCCGGCGCCGGTAGGGCGAACGGCAGCCGGATGAAGCGCTCCAGGGTGTTGGCGGTGCCGAACCGGGACCCCGACACGATGTGGACCCGGAGCTGCGCGGCCAGCGCGGACAGCGGCGTGGCCAGCGGCGCGTCGAGCTGCACCCACGCCGAAAGCCCGCCCAGCGGGGCCCGCACGTGCCACTGCGGCAGCCGCTGACGCAGGGCGTAGAGCAGGGCGTCGCGCTGCGGGGCGAGCTGGGCGATCCGGTCGGCGGCCAGGGCGTCGATGCCGTCGAAGAGGTGAACGGCCACGAGCTGGTCGAGCACGGAGCTGGAGAGGTCGATGCTGGCGCGCGCGGCAGCGAGGCGCTGCACGAGGTCCCGGCTGGCCCGGATCCAGCCGACCCGGATACCGCCCCAGACCACCTTCGTGAGCGATCCGATCGTGACCACCGATGCGTCCAGCTGCGCCGTCGGGCCCTCGGTGGGCACGAAGCCCAGCTCTACGCAGGACTCGTCGACGATGACCGTGGTGCCGGTGCGCCGGGCTGCCCGCAGGACCTCGGCCCGCTGCGCGAGCGGGACCAGCCGCCCCGTGGGGTTGTGGAAGTCCGGGATCAGGTAGGCCAGGCGCGGGGAGCTCTGCCGAAGCGACTGCGTCATCTGATCGACATCCCAGCCGGGGGAGCGGTCCTGCGGGGACGGCAGGGGGACGGGCGTCAGCCGGCCGCCGTGCCCGCGCACCGCATCCAGTGCGCCCAGGTACGTCGGCAGCTCGGTCAGGACCCGGTCGCCCGGGGTCAGCAGCACCCGCAGGATCAGGTCGAAACCGGCCAGCGCCCCGCTGGTGATCATGATCTGCTCGGGGTCGGTGGGCACGCCGCGCTGCTCGAACCGGCGGGCCACGGCCGCGCGCAGGGCCGGCAGCCCGGCCGGGTGGTAGCCCATCGTGTGCTGCATCCCCGGGAGGGCGCGCGAGGCGAACTCCAGTGCCGCCTCGATCACCCCGGGCGGCGCGGAGAGCGACGCCGAGGTGAGGTCGAGGTCGTCCGGCTCGGTGCGGGCCCGCCCGGCGTTGCCGCCGGGATCCCCATAGCTGCCGATGAGACCGCCGAGGCCGCCGACGCCGCCGGCCGCTACGTACGGCTTATGGGAGGCGCCCTTGCTGTCGGGCAGGGTCGCGAAGCTGCCCGACCCGATCCGGCTGGTGACGTAGCCGTCCTTGCGCAGCTGGTCGTAGGCGGCGGTGACCGACGAGCGGCTGACTCCCAGCGCCTCGGCCAGCGCGCGCTCGGAGGGCAGCTGAGTCTCCAGCGCCACGCGGGCGTCGAGGATGAGCGCGGCGATGGAGCCCGAGAGGGCGAGGTAGATCGGCCCGGGCAGTGTCTGGAGGTTCGGCAGCAGCTGGCCCAGCGCCCGTCCGCTGAGGCGTTGGGGAGACATCATGCAGGCCATTGTGGCAGAAGTGGCCTGCATAATTGTCGAGAGACAGGCCAGTTGCTCATAAATGGCTCGTGCGACGCAGGCCAATGGCCGACACTCTGGTCCCATGCGCCTGACCCTCCGCCTCGCCCAGCTGTATGCCGGACTCGTGCTCTACGGGGCGTCCTCGGCGCTGCAGGTGCGCGCCGGGCTGGGCCTGGATCCCTGGGATGTCTTCCATCAGGGGCTGGCCAACCGGCTCGGCCTCAGCCTGGGCACGGTGGTGATCCTGGTCGGCGCGCTGGTGCTGCTGGTGTGGATCCCGTTGCGGCAGCGGCCCGGGTTCGGGACTGTCAGCAATGTGTTGATCCTCGGCCTCGCGCTGGACGCCACTATGGCGGTGACGCGTGATGTGCACGGCTGGCCCGGCCAGTTCGCGTTGCTGGGGCTGGCGATCGTGCTGAACGGTGTGGCCACGGGGCTGTACATCGGCGCCGGCCTGGGCGCCGGCCCGCGCGACGGAATGGCGCTGGGGCTGGCCCGGCGATCGGGGCGGTCGATCCGCCTCGTCCGCACGAGCATCGAGATCACTGTGCTGAGCATCGGCTGGCTGCTCGGCGGCGCCGTCGGCATCGGGACAGTGGCCTACGCACTGCTCATCGGACCGCTTAGTCAGCTATTCCTGCGGCTCTTCGGAGTGAGGGGCTCAGGGTTGGATGCGTCGCCGGACGACGCCCCCGCTGTGCTGCCCGAGGGCGCCGGGCCGGCCTCCGCGATCTCGGTAAGCACCGCCCGCGCCACGGCGTAGCGCCCCGTTCCGATCCGCTCGGCCCACTGCTGCTCGATCTGCGACGTTCGCTCGCGCACGGCCAGCAGGGCCGCGCGGCCGCGGTCGGTGAGGACAACCAGGCGAGCCCGGCGATCGCCGGGGTCCGGCACCACCTCGACGCACCCGCGCTCCCGCACGAGGGCGAGGGCCTGGGCCAGCGCCTGCTTGGTCAGGCCGCTGCGGTCGGCGATGGCGCTGACTCGTACGCCGGAATCCGGGATGAACGACAGCAGGCGGTAGTGCCGGGACCGCAGTCCGGGATAGGCCTCATCGCTGAGCGCGTACAGAATCGGGCGCAGCTGAGCCAGCGCGGATTCGAGGAGCGTCTGCAGAAGCGGCTCGGGCGCGCCGTCGGAGGGCTTGACCAGATTCGACAAGGTGCTTCACTATCTCTCTAGTTCGACAAGTTCCTTGTCCAGCTTGCCAGAGAGGCTGCCTGATGTCCCACACCGCGCACATCGAAGGATTGCCGCTCGCGACCACGACCCTTGAGATGGAGCAGGTAGTCCGGGTGGCCCTGCGGGATCCGGGCGCCACGCTACGCAGCGCGCACGGGTCGCCGGTGTCGCATCGAATCTCGGCGCCCACTACGCGCTCGATCACCCGGGTGCGGGCCACAGTGCAGGACGAACGCGGCGAGGCAACGGTCTCGTGCATCGCCAAGGAGCTGCAGTCGGCCAGGCACGGACTGCCGCCGCACATCCCCGCCGATGCGCGGGCCCAGCTCGACCGGGTGATCCCCTGGCGTCTGGAGGCGCAGATCTACGCCTCCGATGTAGCGGCGGTCATGCCCGAGGGGCTGCGCATGCCGCGATGCCTCGGTCTGTTCGAGCGTCCCGACGACCGGGCGCTGCTTTGGCTGGAGGACGTCGCAACCCAACCCCGGGCCTGGACGCCGGAGCAGACTGCCGACGCGGCGCGCCAGCTGGGCGCACTTGCGGCCCGGCGCAGCTCACTCCCTGCGCTGGAGCTGCCCGGCGGGCCCTTCCTCGAGGTGTACATCGCAAACCAGCTGCGCTCGTGGGCACTGCCGGCGCTGGCCGACGACGCCACATGGGGCCACCCGAGCTTCGCCGCGCCCGAGCTGCAGGCTCTGCGCCCGAGGATAGACGCGCTGGCCGCAGGCCTGGATGAGCTGGTCGGTCGAGTGCGATCCGTGCCGGTGCTCATGGCCCACGGCGACCCGACTCCGATGAACCTGCTATCCGACGGAGACGGCTTGGTCCTGATCGATTGGGGAACCTCGACGCCGGCCCCGGTCGGGTTCGACCTGCTGCCGCTGGTGTTCGGCCGGGCCGAAGCCGGCGCCGCGCCGGCGCAGGAGCTGGCCGGGGTGCTCGCCGTGGCGCTGCCGGCTTACCGCGCGGGCCTGGCCTCCGAGGGCTTCCCCGTGGAGCACGAGGCGTTGGCGGCGGCCGTCGTGGCGATGGCCCAGGTGCGGTACGCGTTCACCGGGCTGCCAGTGATGCAGCTGGATGAGCCGGTGGACTCGGCTGAGGCGACCCGGTCAGCTGGGGTGCGCCGGGCTGCGTTCGTAGCGGCCGTGCTGGATCTCCACGTGTGACCCGACCAGGGAGGGCCCCAAGCATGGCAGTCCGGGCGAGGCCCTAGGCGACGGTCGGCGGGTCCACCGCCGCGGAGTGCGGGCCGGTCGGGTCGACCTCCTCGACCAGGCGGACGGCGTCGACCAGCAGCGAGCTGAGCAGCCGGTCGCGGTCATCGTCCAGGATGCTGACCAGCCGCAGCCGGTCGCTGGCTGATTGCCGGACCGCCGCCGCCGCGGCGTGCTCGGACTCCGCATGCTCGCGATCGGGCACCGAGCCCGGTGACTCCTGCAGCCGCCCGAAGGCCGAGACCGATCCGGCGGCGTGCACCAGCAGCTCGCCCAGCGCCCGCAGGCCGGCGGAGACCGGCTGCCGCGCGCTCGGGTCGTCGCGAACGAGGCGGGCGGCATCGAGGTCCATCAGGGAGCGCGCGATGCCGCGGGTCTGCACCGTCGAGTGCTCCAGGGCGAGCCGGGCCTCGCGCAGCCGGGCCAGGTCGTCGTGGGCGGCGCCCGGGCGCGGGTTGTAGCGCAGACTCTCCTCGCCCTGATCGACCAGTGCGACCGACCGGCGCAGATCGCCGGCTATGTCCCGGGCCCGCGCGAGCCACCGCTCCACTGACGCCTCGTCGGGCGGGCCGACGATCAGGCCCTGGCCGATATCGGCCAGCAGCGAGCCCAGGTTCTCGGCGATGCCGCGCATCAGCCGGGCGCCTTCGTGCACCAGGCTCGGCGGCACGATGACCGCGTTGACGATCACGCCGATGACCGCGCCGATGGCGGTGTCGAGCGCCCGGGTCAGGCCGTACCCGCTGCCCAGGGACAGCGCGAGCAGGGCGCTGATCGCGACCTGCGAGCTGAACGGGCCCAGGCGCAGAACCTCCCCGAGCACCAGGGACAGCAGCACCACCAGCCCGATGCTCCACCAGTGCAGGCCGAGCACCTCGCCCAGCACAACCGCCGCGCCCAGCCCGACGCTGACCCCGACCATGAGCTGGATGCTTCGGGCCAGCGACGCCCGGACGGTGACCTGCACAACCAGGATCGCGCCCAGCGCGGCCAGCACCGGGCGGGGGCTGCCGAGCTGGGCCATCACCTCCCACGCGAGCACCGCGGCCAGGGTGGACTTGGCCAGGCGCAGCAGCGTGTCGCGCTCCAGGGACACCAGCTGCCGGAGCCCAATGCGCCGAAGCCGTCCCAGGCGCTGCTCGATGCTCGTGCGGACGGCCACGAGGGAGGACATGCGGGTCGGGCTCAGCTGTCGATCTCGACGTCGTCCAGGTCGTCTTCGCCGCGGGCCAGCCAGGTGGCCAGGCGCTCGATGGCCGTCTCGAAGTCGGGATTGAGGTCGACGAACTGGATCAGCCGGTCCGCGAGCCAGGCGAAGCTGACCTCCTCGTCGCCGCGTCGGGCCGTCAGTTCCTCGATGCCGCGATCGGTGAAGTACATGCGGCCCATTCTGCGGCAATCCCCGCGACCGGGAAACGCACCAGAGGCGCCGCCCGGGATCGGGCGGCGCCTCTGAATGGGTGGAGCAGGTGCTAAGCGAAGCCTAGGAGAGCGCCTCGGTGACCAGGGCGCGCTGCTGGGCGTCGGACTTGCTGGCCGAGCCGACAGCCGGGGAGGCCGAGGCCGCCCGCGACACGCGCCGGATGGGCTTGTCTATGTAGTCCGGCAGGTTGAGGGCCATGTATTGCCACGCCCCCGCGTTAGCCGATTCCTCCTGGCACCAGACGAGCTCGGCGTTGGGGAAGCGGGCGATCTCGGCCTGCAGCTCGGCTACGGGCAGCGGGTAGAGCTGCTCGACCCGGGCGATGGCGACGTTGGTCAGGCCCTTGGCCTCCCGCTCGGCGGCGAGGTCGTAGTAGACCTTGCCCGAGCAGAGGATCAGCCGGGTGACGCCGGCCGGGTCGACGGTCTTGTCGGCCAGGACGGGCTCGAACTGGCCATCAGTGAACTCATCCAGCGGGCTCACCGCGGCCTTGAGGCGCAGCAGCGACTTCGGGGTGAAGGCGATGAGCGGGCGGCGGACGTCGGACAGTGCCTGGCGGCGCAGCAGGTGGAAATAGCTGGCTGGGGTGGAGCACATGGCGATCGTCATGTTCGCCTCGGCCGCCAGCTGCAGGAACCGCTCGGGCCGGGCGCTGGAGTGGTCCGGGCCCTGGCCCTCGAAGCCGTGCGGCAGCAGCAGGGCCACCGCGGAGCGCTGGCCCCACTTGGCCTCGCCGGAGGAGATGAACTCGTCGATGATCGTCTGCGCGCCCTGGGAGAAGTCGCCGAACTGCGCCTCCCAGCAGACCAGCGCGTCCGAGCGGGCCACCGAGTAGCCGTACTCGAAGCCCATGGCCGCGTACTCCGAGAGCAGCGAGTCGTAGACCCAGAACTGCTCCTGGTCGTCGGTCAGGTTGCGAAGCGGGGTGTAGTCCTCGCCGGTCACGCGGTCGATGAGGACCGCGTGACGCTGGGTGAACGTGCCGCGACGGGAGTCCTGGCCGGCCAGGCGCACGGCCTTGCCGTCCACAACGGTTGCGCCGAAGGCGTACAGCTCGGCGGTGGACCAGTCCACATTGCCCTCGCTGCTCATCGCCGCGCGGCGGTCGATCTGCGGCTTGAGGCGCGGGTGGATCGTGAAGCCCTCGGGGAAGGTCGAGTACGCGTCGCCGATGCGCTTGATGACCTCGAGCGTCGTTGCCGTGCGGAACGGCGGCGAGGCCGGCGCGGGGTCCAGATCGGGCTGCGGGGTGGGCCGCCCGGTGGCGCCGCGGGTCTCGGAGAAGATCTTCTCCAGCTGCTGCTGGAAGTCCCGGAGGGCCTCCTCGGCATCCTCGACGGTGATGTCCCCGCGCCCGATGAGGGCCTCGGTGAACAGCTTCCGGACGCTGCGCTTGGCATCGATGATGTCGTACATCAGCGGCTGGGTGAACGAGGGGTTGTCGGCCTCGTTGTGGCCGCGGCGCCGGTAGCACACCAGGTCGATGACCACGTCCTTCTTGAACTCGCGGCGGTACTCCAGCGCGAGCTTGGACACCCGGACGCAGGCCTCGGGATCGTCGCCGTTCACATGGAAGATCGGGGCGCTGATCATCCGGGCGACGTCGGTGCAGTACAGCGACGAGCGCGAGGATGCCGGCGAGGTGGGGAACCCGACTTGGTTGTTGACCACCAGGTGGATGGTGCCGCCAGTGCGGTAGCCGCGCAGCTGCGAGAGGTTGAGCGTCTCGGCCACAACACCCTGTCCGGCTAAGGCGGCGTCTCCGTGCATCTTGACCGTCAGGATCGTTAAGCCGTCGTCCCCCTTGTTGATCATGTCCTGCTTGGCGCGCACGACGCCCTCGAGCACGGGGTTGACCGTCTCCAGGTGGCTGGGGTTGCT
>JAOPVO010000095.1 GCA_025966155.1 Pseudonocardiales bacterium | reverse complement strand
AACTCCGAGCGCGTGCAACGGGCCCGGTCGGTCGTGAACGAGGCGCTCAGCCGTGATCAGGTCGACCTGGCGACCCTGTCGGTGGCACTGCGGGTGCTGCGCGGGGTGAGCTAGGCCGATCGGGGAGTGGTCGCTGGGGCAGCGAACCTGACATAGCCAGCTCATAGGCTATGTCGGAGACCTTGCGGTTCGTGGACTGCGACGCCTTCACTAACAGCCGGAAGGCCGCGAGCTCGGTCACCTTGTGCCGCTCCATGAGAATGCCCTTGGCCATGCCGATCAGGTCCCTCGACCGGATGCCGTTCTTCAGGTGCTCCACCTTCTGTGATCCCGCTAGAGCGATGGCGGCGTGCGTCGCGAAGAGCCTGCCGATCTGCTCGATGTCGTCGTGGTCCTCCTCGAATGCGTACTCGGCCTCTGAGTAGAGGTTCAGCGCGCCCAGGCTGTCGTCGGTCACGAACAGAGGAAAGGACAGCATACTGTTCATGCCGAGCGTCGACGCCAGCGGTGCGTAGAGGGGCCAGCGAACAGACGCGTCGGCCATCGACGGCACCGCCACCATCTCGTGATGTCCGACGGCATCCAGGCCGGGGCCCTGGCCGGTTTCGTACTGCAGCGCGTCGGCCCGCAACGCGAGTTCGCCCGTCGCGGCAGGCGTGTTGATGGTGCGCTCGTCCTGCACGAAGGAAATGGTCGCGTGGTCCGCTCCGGGAATTGTGTGGACCGCGGCGTCGACGACGGCCTGCAGCGTGTCCTGCAAGGTGTCCTCGGCCTCCAGTTCGCGTGCGAGCTGCCCGAGGAGCTCCGCGAGCTCGGTGTCGGCCGCCGGCAACCCCGGTGACGATTTCATCACCTGACTATGCCCGGCGGGTGTGCGTTCGAAAGCGCGACGCATCTGACGCTGATCAAAGTGACCCAGGGTCGAGCATAAGTTGACAGCGAACGTACCGTCCGTCACGATTGCACTGCATAGTGTGACGAACTGCCCGTATCCGGAGGCGCGTCGGCATGCACGTACGAAGGACGCGCTCATGCGTGCATCACATCTCCGCCGGCCTCGCCCCGTCCTGAGCGCCGCCGTTGCCGGACTGGTTGGGCTGGGTGCCATCGTTGGGGCCACCCTGGTCGCCGGCAGCTCTGCCTACGCCGCGCCAGCTGCGGTCAACCTCGGCAGCGCGGCCGATTTCGGGGTGCTGGGCTCCACCGCGGTGAGCAACACCGGCCCGACGCTCATCACCGGCCAGCTCGGTCTGAGCCCGAACACCAGCTCGAGCATCACCGGCTTCCCGCCCGGGGTGGCGTCCGGCGCGACGCATGCCGCTGATGGGGTGGCGGCCCAGGCTCGATCGGACGCCCGAGCGGCGTATATCGATCTGCAGAACCGGGGCAGCCAGCCCGGCGCCACTGTCGTCACGGCCGACCTCGGCGGTCAGACCCTGGTGGCCGGCGTGTACGCAGGCCCGCTGTCCCTGACCGGGACGCTTACCCTCGACGGGCAGAACAATGCCGACTCAGTGTTCATCTTCACGACCGACAGCACGCTGATCACCTCGACGTCGAGCCAGGTGGCGCTGATCAACGGCGCGGACGCCTGCCGGGTGTTCTGGCGGATCGGCAGCTCGGCCACCTTGCAGACGAGCACAGTGTTCGTCGGAAGCATCCTGGCCGAGGCATCGATCACCGCGGTCACCGGAGCTTCTGTGAACGGCCGCCTGGTCGCCCTGGACGGCGCTGTCACCCTCGATTCCAACGTCATCACCCGCTCGGTGTGCGACACCGCGCCGCCGGTGACGGACACGACGACGACAGATACCTCGACGACGGACACGACGACGACGGACACGACGACGGCGGGCACGACGGCGGACACGACAACGGCGGGCACGACGGCGGGCACGACAACGGCGGGCACGACGACGCCGGGTTCGCCCGTGACGGAGACGTCTACGGTCAGCGCCCCCGCCCCGCGTACGCCCGTTACGGATGCGGCGACGCCGGGCGCATCCACGGCACCGACATCGCGAGCGGGTGGCCTCGTATTCACCGGCCCGGGCCTGGGGGGCACTGGCACTGGTGGGACCTCATCCGGTAGCGGCCTGGTGTTCACCGGAGCGGGCCTTGCGACCACGGGCACGCCGGACGGGGCACTCGTCGTGATTGGTCTGGTCGTCCTGATGAGCGGGCTCGCCCTAGTGGCAGTCACTCGTCGGCGCGCCCTGCCTAGATAGCTGAGCCGGCCAGCCAGCAGCCGGACGTCAATCCCGGTCGCGGGTGACGTCCGGCCTGGTGTGGACGTACTCCGTCGGCTCCGGGCGCTGCCCGGCATCGGCCCTCGGCAGGATGAACGGGCTGGCCATGCCCTCGCCGTCGTCCTTGGGATTGCGCTCGCGGTACCGCCCGCGCGTCTTGATGAGCCCGAGCAGCAGGACGCCGATCAGCACCGGCACCAGCAGGTACAGCACCTTGGCGTACATCGCGGTCTCGCCCTGAGCGACCTTCGTGCTGCCGCCAACCTGGTACGGCCGGTCGTTGGACCCCAGCGGCTCGGCGGTCGCGGACGGGTTGTCGACGGAGAACGCGACCGAGGCCTGCACCGGGTGGCCGTCGACGGAGATGACCCGATAGGCCACGGTGTACTCGTCGTTGGGCAGGTTGGCCGGCAGCTTCAGGGTGATCACTGCGCCGGCCACCGTCGCCTTCTCGGTATTCGCCGTCACCCCCGTCGATGCCGTCACGGCCATCTGCACCGTTGTGGTCTGGATCGGCTCGTTGAACGTGAGCACGACCTCGGACGGGGCGGAGGCGAGCGAGGAGCCATCGGCGGGCACCGCGCTGAGCAGCACCGAGTGGGCCGAGGCGCCCGGCGCTAAGGCCAGCCCGGTCCCCAGGGCGAGCAGGAGCGCGGCGAGAACTGCAAAGGCCCGCACGCCTAGTACCTGTCGATTCGCCACGATGCGCCTCACGGTTCTTGATCCTGCCATCGCGCGCTGCGGCGCGCTTCCGTCTGCCCTCATCCGAGCAACGCCGCGGATCGGCGTCCGAACAGAGGACTGCCGGAGTCAGGCGACGCGGCGTCGGGTGATCAGCACGATGGCCGTGCCGGCGCCGAGCAGCGCGACGATCGCCACGACCAGCGCTGATACGCCGAGGGCGGAGGAATCGTCGCTGGAGTTGGACGCGGTAGCACTCACCGAGGGCTCAGTGCCGTCGCCGTCGGAATCGTGGTCGTCGGACCCCTCGGCGGATGCGGCGGCCAGCGCCAGGGTGGGCGCCGGGTGCTCGGGCTCGGTGGTGCTGCCCGGAGCGGCCTGCTCGATCCAGTCGACGCGCGTCCCGTCGCTATAGGTCTGCAGCGCCTTGAACACGATCTGGTCGGACTCGGGCAGCGGCCCGGCGCTGATAATGAACTCCTGGAACTCGTCGCTGCGCAGGCCCACCCCGTCATTCGCGGTCCAGGTGATGGTGTCGATGGCCTGGGTGACGTCGCGGCCCGCAATGCTCACGGGCTTGGCGAGGGTCTGCATGGTCGTGGCGTGCGTCCAGCCGGCGGTCGGCTGGATACGCGCCGACGACAGCGGCGTGTCGGCCGGGACCTGGATCGTCACGGCGGTGGTCGTGGCGGTGGCACTCTCCGACGGCACGCGGAAGGTGATGACGGCGTAGCCGCCCTGCGTCGCGCCCGGCGACGACACCGCGACGTGGGCCGACGCGCTGGACACGCCCATCGCGAGCGCGAGCACGGCGAGAGCCGCAACAGCGGCGGTGCGGCGAAGCATGGACAGCACGGGGTACCCCTTAGGAGTTGACGACTTCGAGGCATCAGTCGTCCCAGCGGCGCGCCCAGTTCCCGCGTGTGAGCCACGTCTCGGGCCGGTCCGCCAGCCCGTCCCGCCCCGGCGGGCGCCGGTTCTGCCCGTCCTGCCGGGATTGTGATGCTATGGAAATGGACATAAAGGGCGAGTGCCAACGACCCCGCGCGACTCCGAGAGATGGCAGGCGCGCCGGCGCGAATGGCGTCGGCTGCGGCTCCGGGACGTGGCGCCGACTGCGGCCCTGGTTGTCGCAGTAGTAGCCGTGCTCATCCTCGTTGTCATCACTGTGATGCGGGGTTAGTCGCAAATGCATCGCAGGCAGCCGACGTTACTCGCTGTCGCAGGTCGACTACTGTGTGTCCGTGGTGAGAGGCCTCGAGAGCGGAGCGGCTGATGACTGTGCCTGACCAGGCCAGTGGACCGGACTGGGACAGATTCGAGGCGATGGTGGCCACCCACAAGATGGCCGTCGCCCGAGTGACGCGCGTCGAGGACCAACTGATCGAGCTGGTGCGCACCCATCAAGGGGCGCCGCCGCCCGATCTCGCCGCCCGCTTCGGCGCCGCGTTGGACGAAGCGCGCGGCCGCGTGCACGCAACTGGTGCCGCGCTGTTTCCTCCCGGGGGAGTCGCCGAGACCGGACCGGATGCGAGCGGCCGACCCGGGTTCGGCCTCTGACCGGCAACGTGTCGCGTATCCGTGCCGCGGCGTCGATCGCGCTCGCCATCTACCTGGGTCTGCTGGCCCGGGTCACGCTCTGGCCGGAGTCGAGCCAGCGCCCGGTCTGGCACCGGCTCAACGCCGGTTCTAAGGCTGTGTCGTCGGGGCAGATCGACCACCGCGACACGGAGGTGCTGGCCAATATCGCGCTGTTCGTCCCGTTCGGCGTCCTGGCGGTAGTGGTGCTGCGACGGGTTCTCATTGCCCTGGCGATCGCGGTTGCTCTATCCGCGGCGATAGAGCTGACGCAGCATTGGTGGCTGCCGACCCGCGATGGAACCGTCCAAGACGTGGCCCTGAACGTCCTGGGAGCTGCGATTGGCTGCGCATTGGCATGGGGATCCATGCGCCTGGTTCGCGGCGGTTGTCTTCGGATAGGCCTGGGGTAATCGAATGGCGGCGACGCCGAAGCTGGTGACCTGGATTTATCCGGCTACGCAGGTTACGGTTACGGTA
>JAOPVO010000093.1 GCA_025966155.1 Pseudonocardiales bacterium | reverse complement strand
ACGACATCGAGGCCGCGAACCATGCGTCGGATCTGATCATCGTGCCCTCGGTGGCGACGCTGCATCAGCCGCTGATCACAACGATCCCGCTGCAGGTGCTGGCCGCGGAGATCGCCCTCGCCCGGGGCTGCGACATCGACAAGCCGCGCAACCTGGCGAAGTCCGTGACCGTCGAATAGCGAACTTTTGGCAATGGTCTGTCGCTGAGCGACAAACCATTGCCGCGAGTTCGGCTTAACCTGTGGATAACTCCTGATCCGGCCAGAACGGGCCTGATGCTGTTCCGATGACATGGCAGCTCACCGCCCGGCGGCAGCACGGAATGATCAGTCGACGGCAGCTAGTTGCTGAGGGGCTGACCGATCGGAAGATACGGACGTTGATCGTCCAGGGCCATCTCGTGACCGACGCCGTCCAGGGCATCTACCGGTCGACGACCGTTCAGCCGACGACCTGGACGCTGTCATGGTCGGCTGTGCTGGCCACGCGCGCGGTGCTTAGCCATCAATCTGCCGCCCTGCTCTGGGGAATCGATCTGCCGCATGGACGGGACGTTCATGTCACTGTGGCCGATCGCCGACGCACGGCGTGGCCCGTTGGTGTGCGCTTGCATCGGGTTGGTCTGGAACCCACCGAGGTCGTGGAGTTCCAGGGCCTGCCGATCACGTCGCGCAGGAGAACCGTGCTGGACTGCCTCGCAGTACTGCGGGCGGACCCCGCGCGCACGCTGTTCGATCGAGCACTGCAGAAGCACTGGATTGCGGTGGAGGACGTTCGGCGGCGGCTGATCGGCGGGCGGGGGATGTGGGGCAATCAGCAGATCCGGCGCCTGCTGGCCGAGGCGACGCTGGGCGATTCCGAGGCCGAGCGCGTGCTGCACGCGATCCTGCGCGAGGCCGGCATCACCGGATGGAGTGCGAACGCGCCGGTTCTGCTCCCATCCGGTGTCCAGGAAGTCGATGTTGTGTTCAGATCATGTCGGCTCGTCATCGAGGTGGACGGCTGGGCGCATCACCACAACGTGGACCGGTTCGAGCGTGATCGGCGTCGTCAGAACGAGCTGATCGGCGCTGGGTGGAATGTCCTGCGCTTCACGTGGCGCGATCTCATCGAGCGGCCGGACTCGGTGGTCGACGCTGTGCGCTTGGGCCTAGCGCGCATGGCCGCCTGATTGCGGAACTCGCGGCAATGGCTTGTCGCGCAGCGGCAAGCCATTGCCAAAAGTTCGGGGTTATCCCGCGTAGCGCGTGGCCAGGCCGGAGAGGGTGGCGTCGATGCCCGCAGCGTTCAGCTTCGGATAGCGCATCAGCTCGAGCATCTTCGCAGCCTTGTTCTCGCGGTAATCCCACACCTCGGTCACCTCGGTGCGGTCGGCGTCGATCGCCTGGAACTCCCAGCGCCAGCGGTGCTTCAGCGGATGCTGCCACTCGATGAGCTCGTCTGGGACGAACGCGGTTGTCGTGCTGGTGATCCGGTACGGCACGACCTTGAACGTCATGCCGACGGAGAACGTCGCGCCCCGGCTCAGCCGATGCGGGCCGCTGACCTTGGCCTGGACCGTCCCCGAGCCGTCTACCTCATGATGGCGGTGCGGATCGGCCAGCAGGTCGAACAGTTGCGAGGCGGGCGCCTCGACGATCACTCTCCGGGCCACCTGGCGCGGGCCGCGGTCCACCGTCTGCACATCGCGATTGCTCATCCATGCACTCTGCCCGTTGCCCAGAGGCTTCAACTCGTGGCCGCAATTCGTCCTTGGATTCGGGGGGTCGTCGCAACGCCGGTGGGGCGGGGTTGTGACGTATGGGCCGGAGGTTCGTCGGCGGGTTTTCGATCTGGTGCGGGAGGGGCTGAGCTCGCGGGCGGTGGCTGAGGCTGCGGGGGTGTCGCGCCAGGCCGTGGATCTGTGGCGGGTCCAGGCTGGCGGGGTGATTGCTGCAGCTGGGCCGTGGAGCGGGCGGTACCTGGATCGGGACGAGCGGTACGAGATGGCGCGGCTGCTGGAGTCGGGGCTGTCGGTGCGGGCGGTCGCCGCGGCGCTGGGGCGGGCGCCCTCGACGGTGTCGCGGGAGGCCCGGCGCAACCGGTCGGGGCGGTCGGGGCGGTACGAGCCGGAGCGGGCCCAGTCGATGGCCCTGGGGCGGCGGGCGAGGCCCAAGGCGCGGAAGGTGTCGGCCCATCCGCCGCTGGGGGCCTGGGTGCAGGGCGCATTGGACCGCAGGCTGTCCCCGGAGCAGATCAGCGGGCGGCTGCCGGTGCAGTTCCCCGATGATGGTCGGATGCGGATCTCTCACGAGGCGATCTACCAGGCCATCTACGTGCGGCCCCGCGGGGAGCTGCGCCGCACTTTGTCCGGGCAGCTGCGCACCGGGCGCGCCGCCCGCCGCACGCAGGGGTCCCGGGCCCCGCGCGGGGTCATCCAGGACGCGGTCCCGATCCGGGACCGCCCCGAGGAGGTCGAGGGCCGGCTCGTTCCCGGCCACCACGAGGGCGACCTGATCAAGGGCACGACCGCCTCGAACTCCGCCATCGGCACCCTCGTGGAGCGCACCACCGGCCACCTGTCGCTGCTGCACCTGCCCGACGGGCACGCCTCGAGCCAGGTCGTGGCCGCCCTGTCCCGGGCCGTGGCCGCGATGCCCGCCGGGCTGGCCCGAAGCATCACCTGGGACCGCGGCTCGGAGATGGCCCGCCACCGCGCCTTCACCGCCGCCACCGGCGTCAAGGTCTACTTCGCCGACCCCGGCAAGCCCCAGCAGCGCGGCAGCAACGAGAACATCAACGGGCTGCTGCGGGAGTACTTCGCCAAGGGCACCGACCTATCGGCCCACACCGCCGCCGACCTCCAGGCCGTCGCCGACCAGCTCAACGACCGCCCCCGCAAAAGACTCGGCTTCCTCACCCCCAACGAGGTCATGCATAAGCTGCTCACCCAGGACATCAACGAGCAAGGCGTTGCGACGTTCACCTGAACCTGCCGTCCCCCAGCGACAAACCATGGCCAAAAGTTCTGAGAGGCTGGGCGCTGTGATCGTGGGAGTCGGCATCGACGTCGTTCCGGTCGAGCGCTTTGCCCGGGCGCTGGCGCGGACGGGCGGGCTGGCCGATCGGCTGTTCACCGCGGACGAGCAGCGCACCAGCACCGGCGGCCCCCGCACGGCCGAGTCGCTGGCGGCGCGCTTCGCGGCCAAGGAGGCCTTCGCCAAGGCGCTGGGCTCGCCGGGCGGCATGATCTGGATCGACTCGGAGGTCCGCACCGATGATCGCGGCCGCCCCTACTTCGTCTACAGCGGCACGGTCCTGGCGACGGCGACCGGGCTCGGGGTCGAGCGGGTGCATGTGTCGCTGTCGCACGATGGGGGCATCGCCTCGGCCATGGTCATCGCGGAGACCGCATGATGCGAACAGCGGAAGGCGCGTAGATGCGCGGGGCGTACACGGCGCAGCAGATCCGGTTGGCCGAGCAGCAGTTGATGGCGACGCTCCCCGACGGCGCGCTGATGCAGCGGGCGGCCGCAGGGCTGGCCACGCACGCGGCCGCGCTGCTCGGGAGGGTCTACGGCGCGCAGGTGCTTGTGCTGGCCGGGGCGGGCAACAACGGCGGCGACGCGCTGTTCGCCGCGGCCCGGCTGGCCCGGCGAGGCGCGCAGGTGACAGTGCTCGCCTCCGGCGAGGCGCTGCATGCGGTCGCGGCAGCGGACCTGCGCGCGGCCGGTGGACGCCTCCTCGACGCGGCACCCGCCGACATCCGGGCCGACCTCGTGCTCGACGGGATGCTCGGCATCGGCGGCCGGCCGGGCCTCGACGGGACGGCGCGCGGCCTCGCGGCGCTGGCCGCGGATGCCCGCAGGCACGGAGCCGTTGTGGTGGCCGTGGATGTCCCGTCCGGCATAGATGCCGACACCGGCTGGGCCCCGGACGATCCTGCGGCCTGGCTGGCAGCGGACGTCACGGTGACGTTCGGCGCGCTCAAGACCGGCCTGCTGATCGGCCCCGGCCGCGCGGCCGCGGGCGAGGTCCGT
>JAOPVO010000078.1 GCA_025966155.1 Pseudonocardiales bacterium | reverse complement strand
GCCGCCCACACCGCGAGCTGGCCGCCGGCGGAGTGCCCGATCGCCGTGACGCGCGTCAGGTCCAGCGCCGCGTCGGCCGGGGCCCGGTCGAGGGAGTCGATGCCAACGGCGATGTCCTCGAACGTCGCCGGCCAGCCCCCGCCGTTACCCACCCGCCGGTACTCCAGGTTCCACACCGCCCAGCCCCGCGCCGCGAGGTCCACCGCCATCGGCGCGCCCAACGACAGTCCATAGCCGGCTTGCCAGAACCCGCCGTGGATGATCACCACCGTGCCGGGCTGCCGCGGCGTTGCCGCGCTCGGCCGGTAGAGGTCGCCGAACTGCGATGCGTCCTTGCCGTACGCGATCCGCTGCGCCGCGCCGGAGTCCGCCCCGGCCCCGTCCCTGTTGGTGGACGTCGACCGTCCGCATGCAGCCAGCCCGAGCGCGCCCAGGGCGCCGAGCGCGGACCGCCGGGACAGGATCACGCGGACCGCTTGGGCTCAATCACACTGGGAGGTTCGGCGGCACGGGCGCTCTGGATTGCGGGCTCGTCGTCTGCGGGCTGGCGGGTTGCGGGCTCGCGGATTGCGGACTGGCGGATTGGGCGGCGAGCCGCTCCTGCTCCAACTGGACGATGCGGGTCGCCATCCCGGCGTCGTTGGGGTCGGTCGCCTCCGGGCTGGCCTCGGCGATATCGCTGCGCCGGACATAGGTGTCGAAGAGCCTGTCCTTGCCGGCGAGGATCTCCAGCATCCGCTCGTCGACGGTGTCCTCGGCGAGGATGCGATGCACCAGCACAGTGCGCACCTGGCCCATCCGGTGCGCGCGGGCGATGGCCTGCGCCTCGGTGGTCGGCTTGACCTGCGGCTCGCAGAGGATCACCACGCTGGCGGCCTGGATGTTCAGCCCGACCCCGCTGGCCTGGATCTGGCCCAGCAGCACGGCGTGCCCCTCATGGGCGCTGAAGGCATCGACGATCTGCTGGCGGCCGTCCGGGGGCGTCGCGCCGGTGATCGGCCCGAAGGCGGGGCCCGGCGCCACCGCCGCGGTCACCCGCTCGAGCACGCCGAGGAAGAACGAGAAGATGAGGACCTTCAGGCCGTTCTGCTCCGCGTCCTCGAGCACGTCCAGGATGCGCTGGAGCTTGGCCGAGTCCGCTGCCGGCGCGTTGTAGGCCGCCTGGCGCATCGCCATGAAGTTCCCGGCCAGCACCGCGTCGCGGTAGCCCGACTGGTCGGCGCCGGTGAACTCCACCCAGTCGTCGTTCTCGACGAGCTCGGGCAGCTCGGACAGCACATCGACCTGATTGCGCCGCAGGTACACCGGCGCGACGGCCTGGCGGAACGCATCGCCCCCGGCTGCAGCATGCTGATCGCCGACGACCGTCACGAGCTGGGGCTGCAGGTAGCCGATGAGGACGCGGAACTCCTCGATCCGGTTCTCCATCGGCGTCCCGGAAAGGAACAGCACGCGCTCGACGCGGTCGGTCCACACCCGCATCGCCTTGGATCGGGCGGTCTCCGGGTTCTTGACGTAGTGGGCCTCGTCGACGATGAGCATGCTCACCTCGACCTCGGGCGGGACGACGATCGCCCGCAGGGAGTCGTACGTGACCACGGCGATCCCGCCGACGCTGAGCCACTGCGCCAGCGCGGCCTCGCGGTCGTCGCCATGCACGCGGTGCGCCTCGAGCTTCGTGCGGGTCGTGATCTCCCGCATCCAGTTGATCAGCACGCTGGCCGGGCACACGACCAGGAAGTGCGTCTTGCCCTGGGCGCTGCGCAGATGGGCCATCGCGGCCAGCGCCTGCATCGTCTTGCCCAGGCCCATCTCGTCGCCGATGATCACCCGCCGCTGCACGAGGGCGAACTTCGCGCCGAACGCCTGATAGCCGCGCAGGGTCACCGTCATCAGCGTGCCGTCGAGCTCCTGCTTCCGGACCTGCTCGACGATGTCCTCGGGCAGGAACCCCTCGGCGGCCGCGACCTCGGCGGGCATCGGCACCAGCTGGGCCAGCGCCGCGTAGTACTCCGCGGCGTGCGCCTCGAAGTCCGTCCACGCCGCTGCCGGATCCTGCTCGTGCGGCGCCGCGAGCGATCCAAGCGCCACGCCCAGGGGCGATTGCATCAGCTGGGCGAGCGCACCGAGGGCGGCGATGGCCGACGTCTTGGCGGCCGTCCCGGACAGGAACCACTTGAGCCGGCCGCCGGCCAGGGCCGCCCCGCCCATCGCCCGCTGCACCTCGGCTGCGAAGGCCGCGGTCGGCGCGCCTGGGGTCGGCGTTCCCGTGGGCGGCGTCCCCGTGGTCGGCGTCCCCGTGGTCGGCGTCGGGGCGGTCAGGGCGTCCAGTGCGCGCAGCTGGTGCAGCGCGGCGACCAGCGCGGAGGAGTCCGGCGTCGCGGTGTCGCGGCTCAGCCGGATCCGCTGGGTCAGCGCCTGCGCGTCGGCGACCTGCTGCGCGGCGGACACGATCTGCTTGACGGTCACCGCGCCCACCCCGGCTACGGCGTCGAGCTGCGCCTCCGTCGCCTGCAGGACGTCGCGCACCGAGCCGATTCGCGCCGCGATGAGCGCGTCCTCGGGCAGCCGCGGCACCATTGGCGCAAGGGCGGCGATCGGCAGTGCCGCCAGTGCTGCCTCCCGCGCCGACACCTGCAGCGCCGCATACGACTGCTGGATCCGGGCGACCGCGGCGGCTCGAACTGCGCCGAGCGAGCCTAGCCCGGCGAGCAGCGCGCTGCCCGAATCCAGCAGCGCCCGGGCGTCGGGCGGGGGCAGCAGGCCCGGGTCGGGCGCGGCTGCGGCGGAGGTCACCGCGCCAGTGTGCTTGACGCGCCGGACTCCTCGGCGCAGGCTCGCGCCATGTGCCATGACGACGACAGCCGCCCGCCCAGCCCGCCCGTCGTCGGAGAGGTCGCCTCGCACGGACGTCTCGAGCTCGCATCGGCGGACGGGACCCCGCTGCGCGCCTACCAGGCGCTGCCGGTTGCCGCGCCCAGGCTCGGCGTGGTGATCCTCCCCGATATCCGCGGACTGCACCCGTTCTATGAGGACCTCGCCGTGCGCTTCGCCGAGGCCGGCTTCGCCTCGATCGCCATCGACTACTTCGGCCGGACGGCCGGCGCCGGCGAGCGCCTCGACGACTTCGACTGGAAGACCCACGTGCCGCTGGTGCAGGCCGACAACGTCACGTCGGACACCGACGTCGCGGCGACGCTGCTGCGCGAGCAGGGCGTCACGTCGGTCTTCACCGTCGGCTTCTGCTTCGGCGGCAGCCAGTCCTGGCGGCTGTCGGCCAGCGACATCGGCCTCTCGGGAGTCATGGGCTTCTACGGCAAGCCCTCGATGGTGGCCGACGTGGAGCCGCGGATGACGACCCCCACCCTGATGCTCGTCGCCGGCGCGGACTCCACGCCCGTCGAGGAGTTCCAGGCCCTGGACGAGCGCATCGGGGCCAACGGGACGGCACACGAGATCTACGTCTACGACGGCGCCCCCCACTCGTTCTTCGACCGCTCGTTCGGCGACTGGCACGGCGCCTGCGAGGACGCATGGCGCCGGATGCTCGACTTCACCCAGGCACACGCGGCCTGAGCCGCCCCAACTGTACTGAGCTAACTATAGGTAACACCATCGGCTGAGGAGCGGCGCGGCGCGTGGAATCTGTCAAGGACGACTCTGTCAAGGACGACGACGTTCTGCTGGAAGGCGTCTCCCGGCGCCAGTTCTTCGTGGTGCTCGGGGCGCTGATGATGGGCCTCGCAGTCGGCTCGCTGGACAACACCGTCGTGGCGACCGCGCTGCCGACGATCGCCGGGGAGCTCGGCGGCGTCGACAAGATCTCCTGGATCATCACCGCGTCGATGCTGGCCTCGACCGTCAGCACCCCGCTCTACGGCAAGGTCTCGGACATCTACGGGCGGCGGCCGCTGTACCTCTTCGCGTTCGCGATGTTCATCCTCGGGTCGCTGCTGTGCAGCATGGCCCAGTCCATGGGGCAGCTGGTGGCATTCCGGGCGATCCAGGGGATCGGCGGCGGCGGGCTGATGTCACTGGCCTTCGCGCTGATCGCCGACCTGCTCCCGCCTCGCGAGCGCAGCAAGTACCAGGGGTTCACCGCCGCGGTGTTCGCCAGCTCCAGCTTCATGGGGCCGCTGGTCGGCGGTGTGATCGTCGATAGCCTCAGTTGGCGATGGATCTTCATCATCAACATCCCGCTGGCACTGGGGGCCTGCATCGCGCTGCAGCTGGCGCTGCGCTCGGTCCCGTTCAACCGCAAGCCGCACACCGTGGACTACATCGGGGCGGTGCTGCTGGTGATCACGGTGTCGGCCCTGCTGCTCACGGCGGTGTTCTGCGGCCGGGTCGGCTGGACCGATCCGGCGACCGTCACCCTCGCGGTCATCGCGCTGCTGGGCATCGGGCTGACCATCAAGGCCGAGTCGATGGCGGTGGAGCCGATCCTGCCGCCACTGCTGTTCACCAACCGGGTCATCCTGATCTGCCTGGTCGTGGCGATGTGCTTCGGGTTCACGCTGATGGGGACCATGAGCTTCCTGCCGCTGTACCTGCAGATCGGGCAGGGCTATTCGGCAACCGCCTCGGGGCTCCTGCTGGCCTCGCAGATGGGCGGCATGCTCGTCGCGTCGATCGTCGTCGGGCGGCTCATCTCGCGCACCGGCCGCTATCGCGAGTACCCGATCATCGGCTCGGGCGTGCTGCTGGTGGCGATGCTGGGCCTGACCCAGATCAGCTCGGACACCCCGATCCTGCTGTTCATCGCCGGCATCGTCACGATGGGCGTCGCGATGGGCCTGACCAATCAGGTCCTGGTCCTCGCCGCCCAGAACTCGTCGGACTCGTCCTCGACGGGGGTCGTCACCTCGTCGGTCCAGTGCATCCGATCGCTCGGGATCACCTTCGGGGTCGCGGTCTACGGCGCGGTCCTGGCCAACACCCTGACCAGCGGCATCAAGGGGCTGAAGGCCGCCGATGGGACGCCGCTGTCGAGCAAGGACGTGCTCGGGGCGCCCAGCGCCGTGGCCAAGCTGCCGCCCGAGGTTCGCCAGCGCCTGGCGGAGTCCGTCGGCAATGGGCTGTCGCACATCTATCACATCGCCGCGCCCATGGCGCTGATCACGTTCTGCCTGTCGTTCCTTATCCGGGCCAAGCCGCTTCGGGCGACCCGGGTGGTCGAGGAGATCCCCGACCCGGCGCACGCGCCGGCCTGATCGCCCCCGGCCGGCGCGTGCGCCTGAGTTAGCTATTGATCAAGGATCAGGGGATCAGGACAACGCGGCCGAAGGCCTTACGTGACTCGATGTGCCGATGCGCGGCCGCGGCCTCGGACAGCGGGAAGGTCGAGTCGACCACGACGGTCAGCTCGCCGGACGCGACACGGGGGATGAGCCGCTCGATCATCGGGTACGCGCGGTCCCGGTTCTGGGCGAGCTCCGCGCCGAGGAAGACGCCGTTGATGGAGGCGTTCTTGCCCATGATGCCGTTGATGGCCGGGGCATCGGTCTCGCGCCCGGCCTGGCCGACCCAGCTGATCCGGCCGCGGTAGGCCAGCGCCGCGATGCTGCCCTCGAGGGTCGTCCCGCCGACTGAATCGACCACGAGATCGACGCCGCGGCCGTCGGTCGCCTTCATGACCTCGGCGACGAGATCGCCGGTGACGTAGTTGATCGGCACATCGAGGCCGTACTCGCGCAGGCGCTCGAGCCGGTCGTCGCTGGAGGCGGTGCCGAGCACCGTCGCGCCGGCGGCCTTGGCCAGCTGGACGGCGGCAAGGCCGACACCGCCGGCGGCGGCCTGTACCAGCACGGTCTGACCGGCCTTGAGGTGGCCGAACTCGAAGAGGCAGTCGTCGGCAGTGCCGAGCTCGACCGGGATGCCGGCGGCAACTTCGAATGGCATGTCGTCGGGCACAACCCAGGCGCTGGCGGCCGGCGTGCTGAACAGCTCCGCGTGCGAGCCCCAGCTGGCTGTGGCTGTGACGTGCTGGCCCTCGCGAAGGGTCGTGACCCGCTCGCCGACCAGGTGGACGATGCCGGCAACTTGATAGCCGACGATGTGCGGCGTCGACATCAGCGGGCCCCGGGCCCGGTTCAGGGTGTCGCCGCCCTGGATGCCGATTGCCTTGACCTCGATGATGATGCCGTCGGCGTGCAGCCGTGGCTCAGGGACGTCCTCGTACTGGAGAACTTCGGGACCGCCGTTGGCGTAGTAGACCGCTGCTTTCATGGCGAGAACCTTAGGGGCGGGTTCTCGCCATGAAGCACAGCGGGCTCGGTGCCGAGCGGCGACCGCCTAGAGCGAGTCGCGCCACTGCACCCAGCTGCGCAGCTCGGTCAGGTCGTAGTCCGGTCCGCCGACGCCGATGGTGAACAGCCGGACGCCGGCGTCGACGTAGGCGCCGGCGACATCCTTCGGATCGCCCTTGGGCGCGCCGCTGGAGATCTCGATCTCGCCCATGTCGCGCTCGACATCGGAGCAATGGCCGGCCAGCACCTCGAGCTTGTGGGTGAGGGTCGCGACGTCGCTGAACGAGTGCCAGATCGTGGCGTGCTTGGCCACCAGGCGGAGCGTCTTGCGCTCGCCGCCGCCGCCGATCAGAACCGGGATCGCGCGGGTGGGCGCGGGGTTGAGCTTGGCCCAGCGGGACTCGATACGGGGGAGGTCCTCGGCGAGGGCATCCAGGCGCTTGCCCGCGGTGCCGAACTCGTAGCCGTACTCGGTGTAGTCCTTCTCGAACCAGCCCGAGCCGATGCCGAACACCAGGCGGCCGTCGCTGATGTGGTCGACCGAGCGGGCCATGTCGGCCAGGAGCTCGGGGTTCCGGTAGCTGTTGCACGTCACCAGGCAGCCGATCTCGATGGTCGAGGTCTGCTCGGCCCAGGCCCCGAGCATCGTCCACGCCTCGAAGTGCTTGCCCTCGGGCTCGCCGTACAGGGGGAAGAAGTGGTCCCAGTTGAAGGCGATGTCGACGCCGAGGCTCTCGGCCTCGGAGACAGCGCGGCGGATGGCGGGGTAATCGGCGTGCTGCGGCTGGATCTGGACGCCGATGCGGATCGCGGGAGAAGTCACGGGTCTCAACGATAGAGCCGTGTGCGGCCGCCGCGCCGCTGGCGGGCAATCCCGGTGGCCCTGTGGGGTTAGATGGTTTGCATGACTGATCCCAAGAGCGCACCCAGCGAGGCGGGCGGCCAGTCCGACGAGAGCCCGGCCCCGGAGGACGTGAAGGCGAAGTTCCGCGACGCCCTCGAGCGCAAGCGCGCCGAGCATCTCGACAACGCCGCCGACTCCGCTCAGCGCGACGGCTCGAAGATCCACGGCGAGCACGGCAAGGCCGGCGGCGGGCGCACGTTCCGTCGCAAGTCCGGCGGCTGAGCCCCGCCCCCTTCAGCCCAGCACTCCCGTCGCACCGGCTACCCCTCATGGCCGGGCGATCGAGTACGTGAGCGTGGTGGACCGGTCGGCGTCCAGGAACGGCTGGAGGCCCTCCAGCGCGTGCTGCACCCGCGGGGCATCGCTCCCGGTGATCGCGTCGGCCGCCGGCGCGTAGCCGGTATCGAGAACGTGGGCGGCGCTGCCCGTTGCCCCGGTATCGACCGTGATCGTGAGGACATTGCCGCTGCCCTCATTCGGGCCGCCGTCGAGGTGGGGGACGAGGTCGTCCCTGTTCTCCAGCGCAACGACCTCGACGTCCTCGGGGATGTCGATCTTGGCGATCGGCGATCCGGCGGTCACGACGTTGGTGACGTTGAATCGGCGGGATCCAGCGAGCTGCACAGCCAGCTGCGCGGCGACGATCCCCCCGAGGCTGTGACCGACGATAAGGATGCTGTCAGCCGCGGTGACGCCTGCGAGCGCGAGCATGTCCACCACGCCGGCGCCGTAGGCGGTGGGCAGCCCCTCGATCGCCAGTGGGCCGGCGGCGATGTCGCTGGGGATATCGCTCCCGGGACTCCATTGCGAGGTCCCCGGCAACGAGACGATGACCTGGCGCGGGCGGCCGTCGTCGAACTCGAGGAACTGGACGCTGACGTCGCTGTCGCCTTCCGCGCCGAGCCGCTCGACATTGGCCAGGAGGTCCGCGATGTCCCGCGGTGGCGTGGTCCCGGCCGTCGATGCGTCGACGCCGGTGCTCGTCACGATCGGATGGCCGCGCCAATCGAGGACGGCGGCCATGACGATCAGATAGCCGCCGAACCCGAGCTTCCCGAAGAGCTGCGCGCCGGGCTCCACCGCCCGCGGGTCCCAGGGCCAAGGGGTGTCGAGCAGGCCCAGGGACATCATCCGAACGCGCGCCTTCGTGCCGTCCTTCAGCAGGGCGACCGCATCGCCGGCCATCCGCTCGATCCGCGACTCGCCTTCGTCGTAGCGGTCAGCCGTGGCGCGCAGGGAACCGGCTAGGCGCGCGGCCTCGTCGGCGGCGCCGCGAGCCCGGGCCAGGCCGCCCTGCTCGAGCTGCGCCTTAGCGTCCTCGTTGTACATCAGGGCGTTGGCGGCACTGATCCTCAGGTTGTCCATGCCCTGCCGCAGCGTCAGGCCCAGCTCGGACATGATCTGCGCGGCCGCCCGCAGATCATCGGTCCGAACGTCGATTCCGCCCCGGATGGAGACGACCCCGCCGCCGCTCATCGGCTCTGGGCCGATTGCCGGGCCAAGGCGCGGAAGCGTGCTGCGTCGTCCTGCACGAGCGCAGCCGCCGCACGCAGATCGACGCGCAGATCGACCAGATGCCGGCGGTACGCCGTCGCCGATGTCGATTGCCATTGCGTCTGGGCGTCTGCGGTGCCCACCTGGCCGCAGGCGGCCACCAGCCGCTCGGCGAACTCCTCCAGATAGCAGGACACGAGGTGGAGGTTGTGGGCATCGGTCATGCCGCCCATCGTCAAGGCTCGCGGGAGTCAGGTCCGTCGCGGCGGCGTCCCTGTGGACAGCCCCGGGCCTGTGGATTGCGCGACACGCGCGGCGCCGTTGGGCTCGGCCGCCCGCAGCTGGCAAGCTCCGTGATTGAATGACGGTGGCGAATTACACCCGTGGTATTCGCTGTGCCACATCCGCTTGCTGGATCCGCCGAAACGTCGGATCCACAGTCCCGAGGAGCCCAGTCGCATGGAGTTGGCCTCCGCGGTCCCGCCCGAGGGCGAGACGTCCCGTGCCGCCTCTACTGAGGACGAGATGTCCGAGAGCGGCCTGCGCCGGCGCGACCGGGAGATCCTGACCTTCGAGCGGCAGTGGTGGAAGTACGCCGGCGCCAAGGAGCAGGCGATCCGCGACCTCTTCGATATGTCCGCCACGCGGTACTACCAGCTGCTCAACGCGCTGATCGACTCCCCTGAGGCCCTCGCCGAGGACCCGATGCTCGTCAAGCGCCTGCGCCGTCTGCGCGCCAGCCGTCAGCGCCAGCGCTCCGCGCGGCGCCTCGGCATCGAGGTCTGAGACTCAGGTGGCGCCGCCTTCCACGGCGCCGGGGCGCTCGTGGCAGCCGATCCTCGGCGCCGTCCTGCTGATCGCCGGCCTGATCATCGGCGTTATCGCCGTTGTCGCACTGACCCAGCCCAGCGGGCAGAAGTCGACGACCGGCACCCGTCAGACCGGATCCACCGACGACACCGCCGCCCCGACAGCCTCGGCCACCACGGCGGCGCCGGCCCGCGCCTCGGTTGTCGTGCTCAACAGCACGGCGATCGCGGGCTTGGCCAGCACCGCCGCCGCGGACCTGACCGCGGGGGGCTGGACCGTCACCGCCACCGACAACTTCGACGGCACGAGCGAATCCACGGCGGCCTACTACGACAGCGCCGATCCGGCGAGCAAGGCCGCGGCATCGGCGCTCCAGGCGCAGTTCCCGTGGATCGTGCGGGTGCTCGAGCGCTTCGCCGCTCTGCCGCCGAGCCCAATCGTCCTGGTGCTGAGCGCCCAGTACTAGCGCCCCGCAACGTCTGCGGGCGCTCGGCGGCGCGGCTTGGCGCCGTATGCCAGAATGGTCACGTCGTACCCGCGTCACTGCGGAGAACTGAATAGCACGCTCATCCAGAGGGGCAGAGGGAAACGGCCCGGTGAAGCCCCGGCAACCAACGCGACAATGTTCGTCAGGCGCAGTTCCGTCGGCAGGGAAATTCTGCCGTCAGGCAATGCGCCCAGCGAGGCTCATCGCGGAGAGGTGCCAAATCCGTCCCGCACTGACCATCCGGACCTCGGGTGGCCGCGGGAAAGATGAGGGAAGGCCTCGCCATGACTGCTGTTATCCCACGCCCCGCGTTCGCATCGCCGGCTGACGCGCTCGTCTGCCGCAATTGCGGAGCCCGGTTCCCGCTCGGCGCGCAGCATGCGTGCTTCGAATGCTTCGGCCCGCTGGAGATCGGCTACGACGAAGCGGCCCTCGCGTCCGTCACCCGCGCCCAGATCGAGGCCGGGCCGCACAGCATCTGGCGCTACGCCGGCCTGCTCCCGGCCGGGCAGAACCCCGCCACCCGGGTCGAGTCCGGCACCGGCATGACCCCGCTGATCCGCGCCGACAAGCTCGGCGAGGTGCTCGGGTTCACCGCCCCGCTGTGGGTCAAGGACGACTCGGCCAACCCGACGCACTCGTTCAAGGACCGCGTCGTGTCCGTCGCGATCACGGCCGCCCGCGAGATGGGCTTCACCCGCATCGCGTGCGCATCGACGGGCAACCTGGCCAATTCCGTCGCCGCCCACGCCGCCCGCATCGGGATGCCCTCGATCGTGTTCATCCCCTCGGACCTCGAGCCCGCCAAGATCGTGCAGACCGCGATCTACGGCCAGACGCTGGTCGGGGTCAAGGGCAACTACGACGACGTCAACCGCCTCTGCAGCGAGCTGGCCGAGACCGACGAGTTCGAGAAGACCGGCTTCGTCAACGTCAACATCCGCCCGTATTACGCCGAGGGCTCCAAGACCCTGGGCTTCGAGGTCGCCGAGCAGCTGGGCTGGCGGATCCCCTCGCAGGTCGTCATCCCGATGGCGTCGGGCTCGATGCTGACCAAGACGCACAAGGCGTTCAAGGAGCTCGTCGCCGCGGGCCTCGTGCCGGCGTCGGCCTGGAGTATCTTCGGCGCCCAGTCGACCGGCTGCTCGCCTAACGCCACCGCCTTCGACAACGGCTGGGACGCCGTGCAGCCGGTGAAGCCGACGGGGATCGCCAAGTCCCTGGGCATCGGCAACCCCGCCGACGGGCCGTATGCCCTCGACGCCGTCCGCTCGACCGGCGGGGCGATGGCCGCAGTCGACGACGAGGAGATCCGCGCCGGGATGCGCCTGCTGGCCAGCACCACCGGCGTCTTCGGGGAGACCGCCGGCGGCGTGACCGTCGG
>JAOPVO010000074.1 GCA_025966155.1 Pseudonocardiales bacterium | reverse complement strand
ACGTTCTCGGTCACCACGTACTTGCGGAGCCGGGCGCGCCCCGCCTCCACCCGCTCGGTGCCCACCCGCAACTGCTCCTCCGAGCGCGTCATCGCAGTGTCTGTGTTCGGCCCGGACGTGTCGTGGCCCTGGTCCGCTCGGGCGTCGTAGCCGGCGCCGGCCTTCGCCTGGGCGGCGGCCGGCTGCTGGCCGGTGCTCAGGTACGCGGCGTAGTAGTCCCAAAGGGCCTGCTGCTCGTCCGCCTCGATGTGCCCGTCGTCGTCGACGCTGGGGGCGTCGTTGACGACCGCCTTCGTGACCGCCACGACGATGTCGGAGCCGCTGATGCTGGAGCCGTGGAGGGGGACGAAGTGCTCGCGGTTGCCGAACAGCCCGCTCTTGACGGCCACGAAGGTCGGCTGCTCGGTCTCGTCGTCCAGGTAGACCTGGGCGACGGTGCCGATCTTCTCGCCTTCGGGGTCCACCACGTCGCGGTAGTACAGGGAATCGCTGGAAACTGGCGCCGTCATGAGTCTCTCCTAGTGATTAGTAAGCTTGCTTTCTAATGTGGTTGGGTGTTGTGCCTAGCGGGAGGTTCGGCCGTTGGCCGACGCCCCGGACCGTGCGCTCGAGTCGGCGTGCTGCTTAGCCTGCTGGGCTTGCTGCTTCACGCTCGGGGAGTTGCGGGCGGCGTCGGCGATACGGGGCTTCTCCTCGTCGTACTTCGCCGCGACGGCCTCCCATCGGGTGGACATGGTGCGGATGCCGCCGCCGCCGACGGCGACGATCACGACGCCCACGATGGCCGCCAGAGCTGCGTAGAGAACGGCGTTGACGACGTTCTCGGCGATGTTGAGCTGGTCCAGCGCGGCGATCACGCCGAGGGCCAGGATCACCGCGGACGCGGCGTTGGCCAGCACCTTGGCGTAGGACAGCCCGCCGAGGCTGTTCTCGATGAGCGCCTTCGCCGCGGCGGCGATAGCCGAGGCGATCACCACGATGACGATGGCGACGAACACCAGCGGCAGGTAGGACACGATCGCCTTGAGATAGTCGCTGATCGGGTTCGGGCCGAAGACACCGAACGCGGTCGACAGGACGAACAGCATGATCGCGTAGAACACGACCTTAGCCAGGATCGCCGCGGCGTCGTACTGGCTGCCCTCGAGCGCCTTCTTGATGCCGCCGCGCTCGACCATGCGGTCGAACCCGACGCGCTGCAGCGCCTTGGTGAGGATCTTGGACACAATCTTCGCGATGAAGTAGCCGATGATCAGGATGAGCAGGAACACGACGAGCTTCGGGACGAACGTGGCCACGTTCGACCACGCGTCGTTCAGTCCGGTCTCGTAGTCGAGAGCGAGGGGCTGGGACATTCGGGCCTCGGGGGGTCGGGGGCGCACTGTGCGCAGTAACCCACCCCCGCGGTCGCGGAGGCGAGCTGAAGCACGTCCGCCCGGCCGGGGCTTACACCGTCAGCTTACGCTGTCAGTTTGGACGCGACCCCTGGTTACCCGTCGCGTCCAGCCTCAAACCGATGCGGTCCAGCATTGACTGCAGGGCGCCGTCGAACTCCTCATCGAAGCGGTCCTCGGCCAGTCCCGACGCGAGCCGACTGACAGTCGGGTAACGGCGGCGGTCGACCTCTCCGAGCGGATCGACGATGTCCTCGTCGTCGGCGTCGGCGATGGCCTCGCGCTGATCGGCGGTGCGGGTCGGAGTGAGCGAGCCCGGAACCGGGTCGGCCGGATCCACTGGATCGCTGGAGCCGCTCGCGGTGCCCACGCTGAACGAGCCATCCCCGGGCTTCGGGTCGCGCAGCGCCATCTCGCTGGTCTCCAGCAGCAGGAACCCGAGCAGGAAGCTGTTGAAGCACCGGTACGCGAACAGCACCTGCTCGTCGTCGAACCCCTCCCGCTTCAGCCCCCGCAGCAGCGCCTCGATCCACCGAAGGGACCGCAGCGGCGGATTCACCCACGGCGCCTCGGCCGGGCGCGTCGCCACCAGCGGGAACGCATGCGGATGGTTCCGCGCATACCGGCGGATCCCACCGGCGAGGCCGGCCAGCCACGGCCGCCACCCCTCCACCGGCTGCAGCGACACCTTCGGGTCGTAGGACAGCTCATCGACGATTCGATCCACCACGGCATCCAGCAGGTGGTCCCGGTCGTCGATGTACTTGTACAGCGACATCGACTTCACGCCCAGGCTCGAGGCGACCGCCCGCATCGACGCCGCGCCCACACCCTGCGCGTCGATCAATTCCAGCGTCGCCGTGACAATGGAATCCAGCGACAGCCCTCGGTTCCTTCGGCCCTTCGCGCTGCCCGCCTGCGTCACGACACCCATGGTGCCAGTTGGATGCTACAAACCGTCAGCCCGGGAGCGGTCCATGTTCCGGGGAGGATTCGGCCCGATAGACCAGCCGAACCCTTCCGGGAACGACGGATCGGCCGCGACCGTCGCTACTCGTTGTCGGTGCGGTACCCGAGGTTCGGCGACAGCCACTTCTCGGCCACGTCCGACGTCCACCCCTTGCGCTTGGCGTAGTCCTCGACCTGATCGCGCCCCAACTGGCCCACCACGAAATACTGCGACTGCGGGTGGGAGAAGTACAGGCCGCTGACCGAGGCCCCGGGCCACATAGCCATGCTGTCGGTGAGCTCGATGCCGACATTGGCCTTGAAGTCGAGCAGGTCCCAGATCGTCTGCTTCTCGGTGTGCTCGGGGCACGCGGGATATCCCGGGGCCGGCCGGATGCCGACGTACTTCTCCTGGATCAGCGCCTCGTTGCTGAGCGACTCATCGGGCTGGTACGCCCAGAACTCGGTGCGCACCCGCTCGTGCATACGCTCGGCGAAGGCCTCGGCCAGGCGGTCGGCCAAGGACTCCAGCAGGATCGCGTTGTAGTCGTCGAGCGCGGCCTTGAACTCCTCGATCTTGGCCGTGATGCCCAGCCCGGCGGTGACGGCGAATGCCCCGACGAAGTCCTTGAGGCCGGTCGACTTGGGCGCCACATAGTCGGCAAGCGAACGATGCGGCACGCCGGGCCGGTGCTCGGTCTGCTGCCGAACCTCGTGCAGCGTCGTCAGCAGGTCGGTCCGGGCCTCGGACGTGTAGACCTCGATGTCGTCATCCTGCACGACATTCGCCGGGAACAGCCCGAAGACACCCGACGCCGTCAGCCACTTCTCCTCGATGATGAGGTCGAGCATCTGCTGCGCGTCGTCCCAGAGCTTGCGCGCGGTCTCCCCCGACGCCGGGTTATTGAGGATGTCGGGGTACTTGCCCTTCATCTCCCACGCGTTGAAGAATGGCTGCCAGTCGATGTAGCGACGCAGCTCGGCGATCGAGTAATCCTGGAAGACCTTGACGAACTGGGTCGGCGTCGTCGGCGGACGGTAATCGTCGGTATGAGAGTCGCGGACCTGCTGGGTGATCATCCGCGGGCGCGGCGGCCGATACCCGGTCCAGTCGATCGGCGTGCGGTCGGCGCGAGCAGCCTCGATCGGCAGGATGACTTTTGCGTCGGCGCGCGCGGCGTACCGCTCGCGCAGCGAGTCGTAGTCCACGGCGAGATCGGCCAGCAGGCCCGGACGCTGCTCGTCCGACAGCAGCGCAGCGACCACGGGAACCGAGCGCGAGGCGTCCTTCACCCAGCTCACCGGGCCGTGGTACTTCTTGTCGACGCGCACGGCGGTGTGGGCCCGCGAGGTCGTGGCCCCGCCGATCATGAGCGGGATCTCGAAGCCCTGCCGCTCCATCTCCGACGCGAAGTTGACCATCTCGTCCAGGGACGGGGTGATGAGCCCCGACAGCCCGATGATGTCGGCGTTGTGCTCGCGCGCGGCATCCAGGATCTTCTGCGCCGGCACCATGACGCCGAGGTCGATGACGTCGTAGTTGTTGCACTGCAGCACGACCCCGACGATGTTCTTGCCGATGTCATGCACATCGCCCTTGACCGTGGCCATGACGACGGTGCCGTTGCTGCGCCCGACATCGCCGGGCAGCTTGGACGCCTCGATGAACGGGATCAGGTACGCGACGGCCTTCTTCATGACGCGCGCGGACTTGACCACCTGCGGCAGGAACATCTTGCCGGCGCCGAAGAGGTCGCCGACCACATTCATGCCGGCCATCAGCGGACCCTCGATGACCTCGATCGGCCGTCCCCCGCGCGCCTCGATCAGGGCCCGGAGCTCCTCGGTATCGGTTTCGGCGTAGTCGTCGATCCCCTTGACCAGCGCGTGGGTGATCCGCTCCTCGACCGGCAGGTCGCGCCACTCCTGGTTCGCGACCTCGGCCTTCATGCCGTCGCCGGCGAACTCGGCCGCGACCTCGAGCAGTCGCTCAGTGGCATCGGGGCGGCGGTTGAGGATCACGTCCTCGATGCGCTCGCGCAGCACCGGGTCGACCTGGTCGTAGACGACGAGCGCGCCCGCGTTGACGATGCCCATATCCATGCCGGCAGCAATAGCGTGGTATAGGAAAACCGCGTGGATGGCTTCGCGCACCGCATTGTTGCCACGGAACGAGAACGACACATTCGATACGCCGCCAGATACCAGCGCGCCGGGCAGATTCTGCTTGATCCACCGCGTGGCCTCGATGAAGTCCACACCATAGTTAGCGTGCTCTTCAATGCCGGTGGCGACCGCGAACACGTTGGGGTCGAAGATGATGTCCTCGGCCGGAAAGCCGACCTCGTCGACCAGGATCCGGTACGCCCGCTCGCAGATCGCCTTGCGCCGCTCCAGATTGTCGGCCTGGCCGTCCTCGTCGAACGCCATGACCACCACGGCCGCGCCGTACTTGCGGCAGAGCGTGGCCTCGCGGCGGAACTTCTCCTCGCCCTCCTTCATGGAGATCGAATTGACGATCGGCTTGCCCTGGACGCAGCGCAGCCCCGCCTCGATGACCTCGAACTTGGACGAGTCGATCATCAGGGGCACCCGGCTGATGTCCGGCTCGCTGGCCACGAGCTTGACGAAGCGGTCCATCGCGGCGACGCCGTCGATCATCCCCTCGTCCATATTGATGTCGATGACCTGCGCGCCGCTTTCGACCTGCTGGCGCGCCACCGACAGCGCGGTGTTGTAGTCGCCGTCGCGAATCAGATTGCGGAAGCGGGCCGATCCGGTGATGTTGGTGCGCTCGCCGACATTCATGAAGAGCGTCTCGGGCAGGACGGTGACGGGCTCGAGGCCGGAGAGCCGCAGCGCCACCGGGCGCTCGGACGGCACCCGCGGGGCCACCCCGTCGATCAGTCGGGCCATCTCCCCGATGTGCTCCGGGGTCGTGCCGCAGCAGCCGCCGAGCACGTTCACCAGCCCGCTGGTCGCGAATTCCTGCACGACCAGCGCCATCTGGCTGGGCGACTCGTCGTACTCCCCGAACGCGTTGGGCAGGCCCGCATTCGGATAGCAGGACACGAAGCAGTCGGCGACCCGGGACAACTCGGCCAGGTAGGGGCGCATCTCGTCGGCGCCCAGCGCGCAGTTCAGCCCGATCAGCAGCGGCTTGGCGTGGCGCACGGAGTTCCAGAATGCCTCGGTGACCTGCCCGGACAGCGTGCGACCGGACGCATCGGTGATGGTCCCGGAGATGATGATCGGCCAGCGCCGGCCGCGCTGCTCGAACAGCGTCTCGACGGCGAAGATCGCGGCCTTGGCGTTCAGGGTGTCGAAGATCGTCTCGATCATCAGGATGTCCGCGCCGCCGTCGACCAGCGCATTCGCCTGCTCGAGGTAGGCGTCGACGAGCTCGACGTAGGAGACATTCCGCGCCCCGGGGTCGTTGACGTCCGGGGAGATCGACGCCGTCCGATTCGTGGGGCCGATCGCGCCCACGACGAACCGCGGCTTGGACGGGTCCTTGGCGGTTATCGCATCGCACTCGGCCCGGGCCAACCGCGCTGAGGCGATATTCAACTCGTACGAAAGCTCCTGCATCCCGTAGTCGGCCATGGAGATCCGCTGGGCGTTGAACGTGTTGGTCTCGATGAGGTCCGCGCCGGCCTCGAGGTACGCGCGGTGGATGCCGCTGATCGCCTCGGGCTGCGTCAGGGTCAGCAGCTCGTTGTTGCCGCGGACGTCGCTGGGCCAATCGGCGAACCGATCGCCGCGGTACTCCTCCTCGCTGAAGGTGTGCCGCTGGATCATCGTGCCCATGGCCCCGTCGAGCACCAGGATGCGCGACGACAATGCGGCGGAGAGGATCTCCGTCGCATCCGGGCGGGGGGACGCTGCGTAAGGCACGGTTCATCCTCAGTTCGGCTGGTCAGGGGAGAATCCAGCATACGTTCGGACACCGTTCCGGGCGCGCTCATTCCCACCGGCGACCAGCGGGGGTCGTAGGCTGCACCGGTGACGACGTTCGAGGGCTGGCCTGACCTCACTGCCCCGGTGCTGATCGCCGCGTTCGAAGGGTGGAACGACGCCGGCGATGCCGCAACCGGCGTCGTCGAGCACCTCGAGCTGATGTGGGACGCGACCCCGCTCACCGAGATCGACCCCGATGACTATTACGACTTCCAGGTCAACCGCCCCACGGTGTCGCTGGTGGACGGCGTGCAGCGGCGGATCGAGTGGCCGACGACCCGGATCAGCGTGTGCCGCCCGCCGACAGCCGACTTCGACGTGGTGCTCATCCGCGGCATCGAGCCCAATATGCGCTGGCGGGCGTTCTGCGGCGAGCTGCTGGACATGATGCGCGAGCTCAATGTGCGCTCGGTCATCACCCTGGGCGCGCTGCTGTCCGACTCCCCCCACACCCGCCCGACGCCGGTCAGCGGCTCGTCCTACGACCCGGCGTCGGCCGCCAAGTTCGGCCTCGAGGGGTCCAAGTACGAGGGCCCGACCGGCATCGTCGGCATCCTTCAGGACATGTGCGTCTCGGTCGGCATCCCGGCCATCTCGTTCTGGGCCGCCGTGCCGCACTACGTCTCGCAGCCGCCGAACCCCAAGGCCACGATCGCGCTGCTCCACCGGATCGAGGAGGTTCTGGACTTCCCCGTGCCGATGGGCGAGCTGCCCCAGCAGGCCGACGAGTGGCAGAAGCTCGTCGACGAGATGGCCTCGGAGGACGAGGAGGTCACCGAGTACATCCGGAACCTCGAGGAGCGCGACGACGAGGGCGAGATGCAGGAGGCCTCCGGCGATGCGATCGCCAAGGAGTTTGAGCGCTACCTGCGCCGGCGGGACAACCCGCCCGGCGGAACTGCAGGCGGCCCGACGGCCGGCGGCCCGCGCGGCCGCTAGTCGTCGCGCGCGGTCGATCCGTCCGAGACGCCCAGCGCCGCGGCCAGCCCGGCGCAGTCGGCCACGGTGACCGTCAGGTTCGGGTGCCGGAGCCGGCCGGTCGGCTCGATGCCGCGGATGGGCTCGACGAAGTCCAGGCACACCCCTCGTGCGCCCGTCGTGGCGAAGGTCAGGCCGTGGTCGCCGAAGGTCAGGTGCGCGGGCCCAGCGGTCTTGAGGTAGCGGTACGGGCCGGTGATGTACACCGCGGCAATGTTGGCCCGCGCGGTCGTTACATGCCACCGCCCGAATCGGGCCTCGAAGGCGTCCTCGCCCAGCAGGACGAAGGCCGTCGCCTCAGTCACCCCAAGCAGCCGGGCCGGCAGCCGGTAGGACGGGGCGAATGCGAACGGGAAGCGCTGGGGCGCGCTGGCTGCCATCTCCTGGCCCTACCCCG
>JAOPVO010000071.1 GCA_025966155.1 Pseudonocardiales bacterium | reverse complement strand
GTTCTCGACGTAGTAGAGGTCCAGCCGGACGGCGTCGTCCCAGCTGAGATCGGAGCGGCCACTGACCTGCCAGAGCCCGGTCATGCCCGGTCGGACCAGGAGCCGGCGACGGGCGTTCCCCACGTAGCCCGAGTCGATCGAGGCCAGCGGCCGCGGACCCACAAGCGACATCTCGCCGCGGAGCACGTTGATGATCTGCGGGAGCTCGTCTAGAGATAGCCTGCGAATGAGTCGGCCGATGGGCGTGACCCGTGGGTCGCGCCGCATCTTGAACAGTGCCCCATCGTTCTCGTTCTGATCCATCAGGTCCGCCCGCCGAGCCTCGGCATCGACGTACATCGACCGGAATTTGAATACCTCGAAGTCGGTGCTGTGCTGGCCGGTGCGCTGCTGCTTGAAGAACACCGGACCGCGACTGGTCGCCTTGACGCCCAGTGCGACTGCGATGAGCACGGGGGAGGCGAGCACCAGCACCACGAGCGACCCCAGTAGATCCATCGCCCGCTTCACCAGGCGCGCGGCCCCGGTGAACTGGGGCTGGTCCACCCACATCAGTGGGAGACCCTCCACCGGGCTGACGTGGACCCGGGGCCCAGCGACGTCCGTCAACCCTGGGGCCATGACCAGCTCGCGCCCCGTGCCCTCGAGCTGCCACCCCAATTCACGGATGCGGTACGGCGCCAAGCTGGATCCGGCCAAGGCGACGACGTCGGCGTCGAGCTCCTCGGCCAGTCGGGCGGCATCGGTCGCCAGCCCCACAACAGGAACGTTGCAGGCCAGTGGAGTGCGCAGATCCGAGTCATCCAGGCAGGCGCCAATGACGATCAGGCCCGAGCTGCTCTGGCGGTGGGAGGTCTCGATGAGATGGTTCACCGAGTCCCGCGAGCCCACAGCGACGATCCGGTAGCTCCACTCCCCGTTCTTGCGCCGGGCCACCACTGTCTTGCGGCTCAGCCATCGGCCGAGGACCAGCAGGCACATCCCGATCGGGATGACCCCGGCAACGAAGCCGCGCGCCACGTCGAGAGCGGCGACGTAGCAAACCGCGGCTGTGACACCCGCCAGGAGCAGGGACGCGCGGATAACGCGCTTGAACTCCTCCGCGCCGACGGACATATGCCGGATCTCGTACGCCCCGCCGGCCTGCAGCATCGCCAGCCAGCCCAGCGCGACGAGCAGCCCGACCAGCGGGTAGGACACCGATCGTGAATCGGGGTAGAGGGTCCCGAACCTCAGGAGGTACCCAAGGCCAACGGAGGCGACGATGATCCCAGCATCGAGCAGCGCCAGCGCCCCCGCATATTGGCTAGGCCATGCGCTGCGGGCCTGGGAGGTCTGGAGCGATGGCACCACTCGTACTTCCGACGCTTCGTCGGTACTTGTGCGAGGAACGGGCAGCGCCAGGTGGGCCGGGTCAACCCGCGTGCTGACTTCGGTCATGTTGATCGCCTCTGCGTGTCATGGGCTTTGAGCAGGCCATTGGCAGGCCGACTCACATACGCTCCGTGACGCCGCTGTCACACAACGTAAGTATCATGGGAATTAGCTAGGTGGCAACTCCTCTGTGAGCTATCACGCTCTGTGAGCACTGATAGGCAACTACTCACACAAAACTGATGGTCAACCGACGGGTTCGCGCAAGCCCGGAGCTGTGGGGTGCGACTACTGTCCGTGCCCACCATGTTCACCCCGTGTGAGAAGTCTGACATAAAATCGGGGTCGATGCGGTCGCGTCTGCCATAGAGTTGCCATATCGTGACGGTGCTGTCACTGAGCGCAAACATGGCGCTTCGATCGAGGCTGACCGTGGAGCCTTCATGACTCAGGAGTCACGATGACACAGACAGACCGACCTAAACTCTCCGTAATCGGAACCGGCTACTTGGGCGCAACCCACGCGGTCTGCATGGCCGAGCTCGGATTCGATGTCATCGCCTTCGACACCGACGACAGCAAGATCAGCGATCTCCGGTCGGGCAAGGTGCCGTTCTTCGAGCCCGAACTGCCCGAGCTACTGGCCAAGCACCTTGATGGCGGCCATCTCACCTTCACCAACTCCCTGCAGGATGTCGCTGACTTCGCCGACGTCCATTTCGTGTGCGTCGGCACCCCGCAGAAGGCCGGCAGCTTCGCGGCCGACCTGACCTACGTCGAGGCGGCGTTCGGGGCTCTAGCGCCGCTGCTCACGCGTCGCGCTCTGGTGGTCGGCAAGTCGACTGTCCCGGCCGGAACCGCAGCGCGCATGAGCACCCTGGTCAAGTCGCTGGCGCCAGGTGGCGGCGTTGAGCTGGCCTGGAACCCCGAGTTCCTGCGCGAGGGCGTCGCAGTTCAGGACACCCTCCGCCCCGACCGCCTGGTGTTCGGCGTCGAGTCCGAGTGGGCCGAGAACCAGCTTCGCGCCGCCTTCGCTCCCGTGATCGAGGCCGGGACCCCTGTCATCGTGATGGACTTCGCGACGGCGGAGCTGGTCAAGGTCGCCGCGAACTCCTTCCTCGCCACCAAGATCTCGTTCATCAACGCGATGGCCGAGGTATGCGAGGCCGTCGGGGCGGACGTGACGCTGCTCGCCGACGCCATTGGCAGGGACGACCGGATCGGACGTCGATTCCTGTCCGCCGGGCTCGGGTTCGGCGGGGGATGCCTGCCTAAGGACATCCGCGCGTTCATCGCGCGGGCCGAGGAGCTGAAGGT
>JAOPVO010000064.1 GCA_025966155.1 Pseudonocardiales bacterium | reverse complement strand
TCGCGCAGCTTGGCCGAGTGCACGGCGAACCGCTCGGTCTCGTGGTCCTCGCGACCGAGGGTCTTGACCACCAGCGCGCCGTCGATGCTCTCCAGGGCGACGCCGCTGACCTCGGCCCGCAGCTCCTGCGCCCGCGTGATGCGCGGGGACATCCGCTTGGAGAACTGCAAGGTGAGAATGAGGATCAGCGGGAAGACGACGAATCCGACGATGGCCATGACTACGTCGGTGAGCACCAGCGCAACGGCGGTGATCAGCAGCATGAACAGGGTGCCGACCGCGAACGGGAACGGGGCGATCGGCGCCCACGCGGCCTCGACATCGCTGTTGGCCACCGAGAGCAGGCTGCCGGTGGGGTGGCGCGCATGCCAGGACAGCGGCAGGTCGAGGTACCGGCCGGCGACCTCCCGGCGGTACTGCGCCTGCATCCGGTACTGCATCATCCCGGCGAAGATGCGCCGGCCCACGATGCCCAGCACCTTGAACACGGCAGTGCCGATGATCGCCCCCGCCGCGGCGACCAGCGCGCCGGCGCTGACCCGGCCCTCCCGGAAGGCCGGCAGCACGACGTGGGTGGTGATCGCGCCCAGCACAAACGCCGCGCCGACACCGGCCGCGGCGTAGAGCGCGCTGCCGATGATCGAAAGGATGAACAGCTTCGGCTGGGCCCGGATCGCGACCGCGAGGACGCCGAGGCCGCGGCGGATCACGGCGGGCGAGGCGGTAGTCACGAACGTCCTCCAAGCCTGGTCAGCGCACACGGGGTGCCGCACGCGCTGAATGACAACCTAGGCCGTCCCTGGGACATGCCCGTCAGAGCGGAGCGGTCCCGGACGGACTAGCGCGCCGCACAACCGTTTGAGCCCGGCCGGGGAGCAGGCCCGATCCTGGAACATCGGCCGATCGTGGAACAAGGCCGATCGTGGAACATCGGCCGATCCTGGAACTAGGCCGATCCTGGAACTAGGCCGATCCAGGAACTAGCGAACGACGATGCCGCCTTCGCGCAGGGCGCCCTTGACCTGCCCGACCGTCAATTGCCCGAAGTGGAAGACGGTCGCGGCCAGCACCGCGTCGGCCCCGGCCTCGACCGCAGGCAGGAAGTGCTCGACGGCCCCGGCCCCCCCACTGGCGATGACCGGGATCGCGACCCGCTCGCGCACCAGGCGGATGAGCTCGAGGTCGAAGCCGTCGCGGGTGCCGTCGGCGTCCATCGAGTTGAGAAGGATCTCCCCAGCACCGAGAACGGCAACCCGGGCGGCCCACTCGAGGGCGTCGATTCCGGTGCCCCGCCGCCCGCCGTGCGTGGTGACCTCGAAGCCGCTCTCGGTGCTCGGCGCGCCCGGCGGCACCCGCCGGACGTCGAGGGAGAGCACCAGGACCTGGTTGCCGAAGCGCTGGGCGATGTCCTCGATCAGCTCGGGCCGGGCGATGGCGGCGGTGTTCACGCCGACCTTGTCGGCCCCGGCGCGCAGCAGCACATCGACATCCTCGGGGCTGCGAACCCCCCCGCCGACGGTCAGCGGGATGAACACCTGCTCGGCCGTGCGCCGCACGACGTCGAGCATCGTGTCGCGCCCGCCGGACGAGGCGGTGATGTCGAGGAACGTCAGCTCATCGGCGCCCTCGGCGTCATACCGCGCGGCCAGCTCGACCGGGTCGCCGGCGTCGCGGAGCCCGGCGAAATTGACGCCCTTGACGACGCGCCCGGCATCGACGTCCAGGCACGGGATCACCCGGATCGCGACACTCATAGCTGGCTCATCAGGCAAAGGTCACTCGCACGGCTGGGCTCACTCGTACGACTGGGCTCGCTCACACGGCTGGGCCCGCTCATACGGCGGCGACCAGTTCCACCTCGACCAGCATGTCGGGGTCGATGAGGCCCGCCGCCACGATCATCGTCGTCGCGGGGCGGACGCCCCCGAAAGCGGCGCCGTGCGCCTTGCCCACGGCGTCGGAGTGGCTGCGGTCGGTGATGTATAGCCGGCTTTGAACGACGCGCTCGGCGGCGACGCCGACCCGCTCCAGCGCGGCGAGGGCATTGGCGATGGCCACACCGGCCTGCGCGCCCGGGTTGCCGAGGTGCACGACCTTGCCATCGACGGTGGCGGTGCACCCCGCCGTCATGGCGAAGCCGTTGGCCACAACCACGCGGCTGTAGCCGATGCTGGCTTCGTAGGGGCCGCCCGACCCGTGGCGGGCAATCTGACCGGTCATGAGGCCTTCTTCTCTTCCTTGGGCGGCTTGAGGAACTCCGTCGGCGGCGTTTCGCCGCGCAGCACGGCGACCTCGTCCCGCACGGCGACCATGATGCGCTCGGTGCCCTCGCGCAGCACATCGAGTGACATCGGCCGGGCGCGCAGGTCCTCGAGCTCGACCGGCGCGCCGATCGAGGCACTGATCCGGCGGCGGCCAAGGCGCTTCTTGGGCTTGACGCTGTCGTTCGCGCGGCGGCTGCCGATGCCCCACTGCCCGACGGGGATGACCGGGACGCCGGGGTTGTCCATCGCCATCCGCGCGATGCCGGTCCGGGCCTGCATCGGCCAGAGGTCCGGGTCCTTGGTTGTGGTGCCCTCGGGATAGATGATCACGAGCTCGCCCCGGGCCAGCGCGGCCTGCGCGGCGTCCACGGCGCTTCGGGCCGCGCTCGACCCGCGCTCGACCGGGATCTGCTGCGCGGTGCGGAACACCCAGCCGACCACCGGGTACTTGAATAGCGAGCTCTTGATCATGAAGCGCGGCACGCGGCCGGTGTCCCAGATAAACGCGGCCATGATGATCGGGTCGACAATGGAGATGTGGTTCATCACCACGATCGCCGGCCCTGTGGCCGGCACGCCCTCGATGTTGCGCCAGTCGCGCCGGAACAGCGCCAGGTTGATCGGGTAGAGCAGGGCGACGGCGGTCTTGACGCCGGGCCCGGCGCCATCGCGGCCGAGCTTCCACCAGGGTCCCCCGCGGTGCGCGGCCATCTCAGGCCCCCACGGCGGCAACAGAGGCCAGCGCCTGAGGCAGCGTGAACTGGCCCGCATACAGCGCCTTGCCGACGATCGCGCCCTCGACGCCGAGGTCGACCAGCGCGGCGATGGCCTCGAGGTCGGCCAGGCTCGACACTCCCCCGCTGGCCACGACCGGGCGGTCGGTGCGGGCGCAGACGTCGCGCAGCAGCTGGAGGTTCGGCCCGGTCAGCGTCCCATCGCGGTGCACATCGGTCACGACGTATCGGGCGCAGCCATCGGCGTCCAGGCGGGCCAGGGTCTCCCAGATGTCCCCGCCCTCCTGCGTCCAGCCGCGGGCCGCAAGCGTCGTCCCGCGGACATCCAGCCCGACGGCGATCTTGTCCCCATGCTTGGCGATCGCCGACCGGACCCAGTCCGGGGCCTCCAGCGCCGCGGTGCCAAGGTTCACCCGGGCCGCGCCGGTGGCGAGCGCCGCCTCAAGGGATTCGTCATCCCGGATCCCGCCGGATAGCTCGACCTTGACGTCCAGCTTGCCGGTGACCTCGGCCAGCAGCGCGCGGTTGCTGCCGCGCCCGAAGGCCGCATCGAGGTCAACCAGATGGATCCACTCGGCGCCGTCGCGCTGCCAGGCCAGTGCGGCCTCGAGCGGGTCGCCGTAGGACGTCTCGGATCCCGCGGCGCCCTGCACGAGGCGCACGGCGGCCCCGTCGGCAACATCGACGGCAGGGAGAAGGACGAGGGACAACGGGGCTCCTAGGTATGGGACGGGCTGTGCTGAGCGGAACTGATGCTGGATGGGCTCGGTGCTAGATAGGTCGGGTGCTGGGTCATGCATAGCAGGCAGATCGATGCTCTAGAGGGAGCGCAGCCAGTTCTCCAGAAGCTGTGCGCCCGCGTCGCCGGACTTCTCGGGATGGAACTGCGTCGCCGAGAGCGCGCCGTTCTCGACCGCTGCGACAAACGGCTCGCCGTGCTCGGCGACGGTGACCAGCCCATCGGTTCCGCGCTCGCCGCGCACCGCGTAGGAGTGCACGAAGTAGAAGCGCGCGTCCTGCTCCATACCGGCGAATAGCGTGCTGCCGACCGGTGCGTTGACGGTGTTCCAGCCCATATGCGGCACGATCGGCGCCTGCAGCGCCTCGACCGCTCCGCGCAGCGCGCCGATGCCGGCGGTCTGCTGGCCATGCTCCACGCCCGTCTCGAACATGATCTGCATGCCGACGCAGATCCCGAGCACGGGGCGCCACGCCTCCAGCCGGTCCCGCACGATCCGGGCCCCGCCCACCGCGTCGATGCCGGCCATGCATGCGGCGAATGCGCCGACGCCGGGGACAACCAGCCCGTCGGCCGCAGCCGCCGCGTCGGCATCGGAACCGACCTCGACCTGCGCGCCGACCCGCTGCAGGGCGCGCTCGGCCGACCGGAGATTGCCCGACCCGTAGTCCAGCAGGTAGATCGACGTCATCGCCGACCGACCGGCCTCACAGGACGCCCTTGGTGCTGGGGACGCCCTGAACCCGCGGGTCCGGCTCGACCGCCGCGCGCAGCGCCCGGGCGACGGCCTTGTACTGGGCCTCGGCGATGTGGTGCCAGTCCCGCCCGTAGTGGACGTTGACGTGCAGGGCGATGCGCGCGTTGACCGTGAGGGCCTCGAAGACGTGGCGGGTCAGCGTGACCGGGTAGGCCGCGCCGATCGTCGGGGGCGCGCCGACCAGTCCCAGCTCGGAGTGCACCAGGTACGGGCGGCCGGACACATCGACGGCGGCGCTCACCAGCACCTCGTCCATCGGCAGCATCGCGTCGCCGAAGCGGCGGATCCCGGATTTGTCGCCGAGTGCCTGGCCCAGTGCCTGGCCGAGCGCAATCGCGGTGTCCTCGATCGTGTGGTGGGCGTCGATGTGCAGATCGCCTTCGACCTTGGCGGTCAGCCGGAACAGACCGTGCCGCGCGAACGCCGTCAGCATGTGGTCGTAGAACCCCACGCCGGTGGAGATGTCGGACGAGCCGTCGCCGTCGAGGTCCAGCTCGACGAACACGCTGGTCTCGGACGTGCGGCGATCGATGGTGCCGATGCGGCTCACAGTCGGGTCCTCTGCTGATCGGGGCGCATGGGCTCAGTCTGGCGCATGACCTCGGCGAGCGCGTCGAGGAAGGCGCCCGTCTCCTCATCGGTGCCGGCGGTGACCCGCAGCCAGCCGGGGATCCCGACGTCGCGCACCAGCACCCCGAGCTCGAGCAGGTCGGCCCAGACGCGCCCGGCATCGGCGAACTCACCGAACAGCACGAAGTTGGCGTCGCTGGGCGCGCAGACGCAGCCGAGCCCGGTGGCCACGCGGACGATCCGGTCGCGCTGGGTCTTGATCGCCTCGACGGTCGACAGCAGCGCGGCGGTGTGGGCCAGCGCGGTCCGCGCGACGGCCTGGGTGACGCTCGAGAGGTGGTAGGGCAGGCGCACCAATTGCACGGCGTCGACCACGGCGGCGGACGCGGCCAGATAGCCCAGCCGGAGCCCCGCCATGCCGAAGGCCTTGCTCATCGTCCGGGTGACGATCAGGCGCGGGTGCTCGGGCAGCAGATCCAGCGCGGAGACGCTGCCGGGCCGGGCGAACTCGGCGTAGGCCTCATCCACGATCACCATGCCGGGGGCGACGGCGAGGACGGCCCGCACGACCTCGGGATCCAGCGCGGTGCCCGTCGGGTTGTTGGGCGAGCAGAGCAGCACCACATCGGGCTGGTGCGCGGCGACCTGCTCAGCGGCCGAATCCGGGGCGACGGTGAAGTCGCCGGCGCGCATGCCGTCGATGAAGGTCGATCCCACCCCGCGGGCCAGGATCGGATGCATCGAGTAGGTCGGGGTGAACCCGAGCACCGTGCGACCGGGTCCGGCGAAGGCCTGCATGAGCTCCTGGAGGATCTCGTTCGAGCCGTTGGCGGCCCATACCTCGTCGACGGTGAGGCCCCGCCCGAGGTAGGCGGCGAGGTCGGCGCGCAGCAGCACGGCCTCGCGCTCGGGGTACCGATTGAGCGTGCCTGCGACCTCGGCGACCGCCAGCGGGATCGCGTCGACCAGTGCCTGCGGCAGCGGGAACGAGTTCTCGTTGGTATTGAGGGCCACGGCGACGTCCAGCTGAGGGGCGCCGTAGGGCGATTGACCCCGCAGGTCGTCGCGCAGCGGCAGATCGGCGAGGCTGCCCTGGGCCGCGCCGCTCATGCGGTACGGCCCGGCGCGGCGGGCTTCGGGCTAGCGGCGTTGGGGTTAGTGGGCTTGGGGTTAGCGGGCTTGGCCGAGAGGGTTCCGACCCGGATCGCCACTGCGGCGCCGTGGGCCGGGAGGTCCTCCGCCGCCGAGAGCGCCAGCACGTGCGGAGCCACCTCGGCCAGCGCCTTGGCGGTGTACTCGACCAGGTGCACGCCGCGCAGGAAGGTCTGCACCGAGAGTCCCGACGCGTGGCGGGCCGTGCACCCGGTCGGCAGGACGTGGTTGGACCCCGCGCAGTAATCGCCCAGGGAGACGGGCGAGTGCGCGCCGACGAACACGCAGCCGGCGTTCCGGACCCGGCGGGCCAGGGCGGGCGCGTCGATGGTCATGACCTCGAGGTGCTCGGCGGCGTAGGCGTCGACCACGGCCAGGCCCTGCTCCATGTCGCGCACTATCACGATCGCCGACTGCTCCCCGGTGAGCGCGGCGGTCACCCGCTCGACGTGCTTGGTGAGCGGCACCTGGCGGCGCACCTCGGCCTCGACGGCGTCGGCCAGCAGCAGGGAGTCCGTGACCAGAACCGAGGCGGCCAGGGTGTCGTGCTCGGCCTGGCTGATGAGGTCGGCCGCGACGTGCGACGGGTCGGCCGATCCGTCGGCCAGCACCGCGATCTCGGTCGGCCCGGCCTCGGCATCGATGCCGATCACGCCGCGCAGCATCCGCTTGGCTGCCGCCACATACAGGTTGCCCGGCCCGGTGACCATGTCGACGGGATCGATCCGGGCGACCTCGCCGTCGCCCGCGTCGCCGAAAGCCAGCAGGGCGATCGCCTGGGCACCGCCGACGGCGTAGACCTCCTCGACGCCGAGCATCGCGCAGGCGGCCAGGATCGTCGGGTGCGGCAGGCCGCCGAACTCCTTCTGCGGGGGCGAGCAGACGACCAGCGACGCGACGCCGGCGACCTGCGCGGGCACCACATTCATGATGACGCTGGACGGGTACACCGCCAGCCCGCCCGGGACGTACAGCCCGACGCGCTCGACCGGGATCCAGCGCTCCGTCACCGTGCCCCCGGGCACTACCTGGATGTCGATGTCGTCGCGCCGCTGCGCCTCGTGCACGATGCGGGCCCGCCGGATCGACTCGGCCAGCGCCTCGCGCACCTGCGGGTCGAGCTCGGCCAGCGAGCGCTCAAGCACGGCCTGCCCGACCCGGGGGCGACCGACGTCGACCCCATCGAAGCGCAGGGTCGCCTCGCGCGCGGCGGCGTATCCGCGCTCGCGCACCGCGTCGATGATCGGGCGCACCAGCGCCACAGCGGACTCCACATCGACACTCGCGCGGGGCAGGGCGAAGCGCAGCGAGCGGTTGTCGGCGGCAGTCAGATCGAGGCGGCGTAGCACCCGTCCAGTCTACGGAGCGGGCGAATCGGGATCTGCCTCGCGCATCTGCGCCCCGGCTGGACTCGACCTACGCCCGCGGCAGGTCCCTATACCTCGCCAGGTCCCTCTACGTCGTCAGGTCCCTCCGCGTGTTAGATGCTCCGCGCCAGCTCTACTTCGGCAGATTCTCGGCGGCAGGCAGCTTTACCTCGGCAGGCCCCTCCGCGTCGTCAGATGCTCGCGGCCAGGCTGCGATCGCCGCGAGCAGGCCCTGCACCAGCAACTCGGAGTGCGCGCGCAGGCCGGGGGCGCCCTCGTCGGGCCAGAACGGGCCCCGCCCGCGGACCCGCGGCGGCAGCTCGAGCTGAACCCCGCCTCGGATCGGGAGGTTCACCGGGTTGTCCGCGTGCAGGCCGCGGAGCTCCGGCGGGATGTCCTGGAGATCGTCGATCACTGTGTAATCGTCGAGGTGCTCGCGCAGGTGGCGCGCCACCGTCGCGGCGAACTCGCGATTCGTCCCGCCGGCCAGCAACGTGTTGCGCCGGCCCATCCGGCCATAGCCGTGCAGGGCGATCGCGACCTCGACGTGGTCGAGGAATGCGTCGAGCTTGGGCGAATCCTCGCGGCGGACCAGGTGCGACGGAACGTGAGCCCGGGTGCCCTCGGGCTGGGCGACGACGTACAGCGACACATCGCACCGTTCGGCGAGGGCATGGGCGATGAGATCGGTAGTGCGCTCCAGCGTCCCGCCATGGAAGGCCATGATCCCCACCGGACCGCCGAGCCGGACCGTTTCGACGACGCCGGGCAGGGCCAGGATCTCGGCGAAGGACAGATCGCGCTGCGGGGCCGCGTCCAGCTGAGCCGCAGACCACGTGACCCCAGGCGGCAGCTGCGGCGACGCATCCTCCGGCGCCTGCGCATCGGCCATCTGCGCGTTGGACACCGGCGCGTTGGACACCGGCGCGTTGGACGCCGGCGCGTCCACCGGCATCTGGGACTGCGACGTCGGTCTCACTCGATCCACCCTAAAGGCGCCCGGCGGTCGCGCACCGCGCCCGCCTCGCGGAGCACACCGCCCGAACCACTGTCGTGCGCACCAGATCCACTGCGCCTAGTCGGTGGGAGCCGCTCCGGGATAGCCGGTCGTGTAGCTGCCCGAGGGCGCGTCCTCGCCCGGCGACGACGGGAAGCCAGCGGGGACGGAGAGACCCAGCGGCTGCACGATTGGGTCCGATTCCGGGCGGCCCAGGTCATCGTGGGAGATGAATAGCGCGGCGATGCTGTGCGAGAGCA
>JAOPVO010000034.1 GCA_025966155.1 Pseudonocardiales bacterium | reverse complement strand
GCGTTCTTCCCCTTGGTCTGGCCCGGCGCATTCGCGCTGTTGCCGCGAGTCGATCCGGGCGGTGCTGCCGACAGGTCGGGCGCCGTTGTCGTCGCAGCGGCACTGCTTCCGGCCGGTGATGACGGCGCGTCGGGCGACGCTGGCGCACTCAGGCTGGAGGACGTCGGATTCGGGCTGGACGGCGACAACGTCTGGGATGCGCCCGGATTGGGAGGCGTTTGCCCGCCACCCGTGGCGTCGGAGGGCACCGGGGCTCCCACTGTGCCAACGACGTCCGAGGCCGGCGGCGCCTGTGGTGGCGTCGATCCGTCGTCCATGAGCCGCCCCGCGCCAACCAGGATGCCGACGAGGGCCACAGCCGCTACGACTACGGCGGCAATGCGCCGCCCCCGCCCCGATCGAGTGGGGGCAGTGGGCAGCAGCGCGGTCGGGGCGGAGCGCGTCGTCTCCGGCAGCCCAGGCAAGAGCATCGGCACGGTCGCAGCAGTGAGGGTCGCTGCATTGCCCCGTGCACCCCGCAGGTCCGCCGAGGACAGGGCAGCCGTCACATCGACGGCACTGGGGCGCGTGGTTCGATCGCGCGCCAGCATGGCCGTCAGCAGTGTGTGAATTTCCCCCGGCAGTACATCGGGGATCGCCGGCTGACGGGCCAGACGCGCCAAGGCAGCCTCGGTCGGCGGCCCGGTGTACTCGCGGCGGCCGGTGATCGCCTCGAGAAGGACGAGACCAAGGGAGTAGATATCGCTGTCCGGCCCCGCTCCCCCTCCCTCGACCTGCTCGGGGCTTAGGTAGCCGGCCGTCCCGATCAGGAAGCCGGTGGAGGTGATCGAGGAGCCAGCCCCGAGCCGGGAGATACCGAAGTCGCCGAGTTTCGCCTGACCGTCCGGCGCGATCAGCACGTTGGCCGGCTTGATGTCCCTGTGCACGATCCCCTGGCGATGCAGATGAGCCAGGGCCGAGGCGACATTGCCACCAAGCCCGCGGACAACACCCAGCGGCAGAGGTCCGTCGGCCACCACTGCCGACAGGCTTGGCCCGTCGACGAGTTCCATGACCAGGACCGCCTGACCATCGTCCTCGGGTGACTTGCTCTCGCCGCCAGGCAGAAGAGCGTCATACAGGGCAACGACATTGGGGTGGCCGGTGGCGGCTGCCATGGTGCGAATCTCGGCCAGCTGACGCTCGGTCTGCCGCCGGTGGGCCGCCGGGACGACCTTGATCGCGACATCTCTGCGGAGCCGGATATCGGTGCCGCGATAGACGGCCCCGGAGCCACCGGAGCCGATCTGCGCGCCTACCTCGTACCGGCCGGCGATGAGCACCGTCTACTCCCTCGAACAACGTGACAAGCCGAGCCTCGACTGGGCTACATGCCCGACAGGGGAGAGATCATGCCTGGGCCTAGCGTCCTACTCAGTCGCGCCGTCGTTGCGTCGGACGGATCTGAGCAGGCGGGTGAGGGTGTCCTCATCCTCGGGGGTGAGGACATCGACGAACTCGTTCAGGACGGCCTCGCGATCCTCGCCGCGATCCAGCATCGCCCGCATGCGCCGAGCGGCGAGCCCCGCCTCGTTGAGAACGGGGGTGTATGCGTGGGCCCGGCCGGCGGATTCGCGTATAACCGCCCCCTTCGCGAGCAGGCGGGAGAGGATCGTCTGCACCGTCGTGTGGGCCAGCGAGCCATCAAGGCGCTCCGCGATCTCGCCTGGAGTCAACGGCGCCGCCGCTGCCCACATCACCGCGAGGATTTCCGACTCCAACTCCCCAGGTTCGCGCCGCTTACCCGCCAAGACCGACTCCGTTAGGTGTGGTGATCCGTGCGCCGCCCGCCGCCGATATGCCCAGCGCAGGGCGGCGCACCCCCCAGGTGGCTCAGCCGCGGCGAAGCAGCAGGACGATCACCACGATGACGAGAATGACAACAAGTGTTCCGAGTCCGATGTACATGAGCTTCCCCTTCGAGGGTCGGGCTGGGCGGCACGACCAGTCGGGCGACCGGCCGAGGTAGGTCAGATTCGGGGATCGACGCCGGAGTTGGGCTCGATGTAGGTGGTGCCGCCGTCGCGGCGCTGGATCACATCGGTCCGCTGGCGGGTGTTCATGAGCACCAAGGTGATGAGGAGGCCCACAACTCCAACGGCCATCAGGATGTAGCCCACCGCGGTGAGATCGACCTCGTTGATCGAGTCCGTGACCGCGAACGCGAGGATCGCGCCGAGCGCGATCAGAAGAAGGCTGCCGCCGATACGCATGAGAGCTCCATTTCCTAGGGTTGGCACGCTGGCAAAGGTGGTTCGGCTCGGTCGGGACCGACCGCAGCCGGTGAAGCCGTGCTGGTGCTAACTCGCCGTGCGCTGAGGCGCGGCGTCCCGCAGGCAGTTGAGCGCCTCGGCCCGACGGCCCCTCGCCTCGTCCAACTCCTGTCGGAGCCCGGAATTGTCGTCGTCGTCAGATCCAGCGACTCGAACGATGAGGTCGTTGACCTCGCAGGCGGAGGCGAAGTACGTCGACAGCGCGTCGGCGATCATCGTCACGCGGCGTCGCGATCGCCGCGAGCCGACATCGCCGACGCGTCGCGGACACGCAGATTCGCCCACACCAACGGGATGAGCCCGAACCACGGAGCAGCTCCGACGGCAACCTGGATCATGACGTGCTCCTCTGTGACGGACAGCTCCTACAACAACGTAGGAGTCGATCCCCCACCAGACAGGGGCCAAACATCGCGGTCATGAATAGCTGAAGGCCCGCCCCGTTCGGGGCGGGCCTTCGTCACCAGACGGGCGATACGGGTCTAGCCGCGGGACGGCAGCACGACGACGGCATGGCCGGGCGCGGTCTTGTCGCCCTTCTGGTTCACCACATTGATGTCCAGATGAACGAGGTTCTCCCCGTTCTCCTGGGTCTTCTCGGTGACGATGCCCTGGGTGGTCAGGACGTCGTTCTTGTGGTTGATGGCGCGGAACTGCATAGACAGCTCTCGAACCTCGGCCTCGTCCCCGATCCAGCCGCGCAGCGCATTGAGCACGTACGCCCAGCGCAGGTTGCCCATGCCGAAGGCCTGGCCCTGGCCGGCGGCGCGGCCAGCGTCGTCGTCCATGTGGACGTAGACGAATTCCTCGTTGATCGCGGCGTACCGGTTCCAGTGCATGGTGTCGGTCTTGCGCTCGAAGGCCGGGATCTCCTGGCCGATCTCGACATCCTCGAAGTACACGTTGTTAGCCATGATCTGTTCCTCCTGCGCCTAGTACCGGATGCCCGTGGAGATGCGGGTCTTGACGACCTCGCCCTTCTGATTGGTCCACTGCGTCTCGGTGTAGCTGTAGAGCGTCAGGCCGTTGCGGCCGGTGCGCTCCTCCCAATGGGACAGCCGAGTGCGGGTGGTGATCACGTCGCCCGGGCGCATGCGCACGCCGTAGGTGTCGGCCTGGCCGCCGTTCAGGATGTTCTCGCCCTTCTGGGGGACCCGTCCCGGGACGGCGCCGGCCGGCTTCGGCTGCACGAGCGGAACCGCCCACGCGAACGGGTTGAAGTCCTCGGGCGCGACGATGCCGCCCCACTTGGTGGTCTTGGCGTACTCCTCGTCCCAAAAGATCTTGGGCGGGGTCTCGCCCCAGTAGACGGCGATCGCCCACTTGCGGATGTCGGACTCGGAGATCGGGTACGAGGTGCGCTCGTTGCCCCAGACCCCCTTCTTCTCCTCCATGTCTGGAGTAACGAGGGTCTCGACCTGGGTCTCGGTCATGGTGCTCCTTTCGCGTGATGCGGCCTCATTGCCGCCGTACGAGAAGCTGGAATCCGGTCGCTCGGATTCGTCGCGCACCACATGTGGCGACAACCACAACCGGGTCCCGCAGCCTCATCGTCGAACACCGGTGATTGGGGCGCAAGAGCATCGGCCATAACGGCGGCCACCCGGCCTGCCGATAGGGTCCGATTCGTGCAGCCCGCCTTCTTCCAGAGCCTCGAGTCCGACCCGTCGGTGCTGGTCCCGCAGCCCCGTGCGAACGGGCCGTGGATGCCGAACACCCTGCACGGCCGGCTGCTGGGCGGCCTGCTGATGCGCGTTGTCGAGGCCGGGCACTGCGATGCCGACTTCGCCTGCACCCGCCTGACGGTGGATCTGTTCCGGAGCTTCCCGCTCGAGGCGATCCGCCTCCGGACGCACCGGATCCGCGACGGGCGGCGGATCCGGCTGGTGCTGGCGACTATCGAGTCGGCCGCGCCCGGCCCGGATGGCGAGCCGGTCCAGATCGCGCAGGCCACGGCGGTAGTGCTGCGCCGCGGCGAGCAGCCCGTGCAGGACTTCCTGGCGACGCCGCACTGGACCGCGCCGACGGTGGCGCAACTGCCCCCGACCGCGCAGCCGGCGGCCTCCACCTGGGATTCGTGGCGGATCCCCGTCGAGCGCGACTACGGCATGAACTCCCAGAACGGCCTCTGGATGCGCGAGACGCACTTCCTGGTGGACGAGGAGCCGTTGACGCCGCTGGTGCGCGCCGGGCTGGCCGCGGATCTTGCCAGCTCCTCGAGCGCAGGCACTCCGCAGGGGCTGTCGTTCATCAATGCCGACTTCACCGCCTACTTCGGGCGGCCGCCGATCGGGGACCTCGTCGGCATCCAGCCGATCGGGCATGTCAGCGCCGAGGGCATGGCCGCCGGGCAGTGCGTCTTCCACGACGAGACCGGCCCGTTCGGGTTCATCGGCGTGACGGCTGTGGCGAATCCGCTGATGGCCGGCCGACCGGCCCAGTAGCGCGAGCGCGTCAACCCCTCGTCTGCCGGCGACTCGCTGGCTAAGCTCCGCCTGTGGCCCCTTCACCGGGGCGCGTGCGGTGCCGCAGTGCTGCGGCTCCGGGGCTGAGGCATGGGAGCTGGCGCACCGATGAGATCGCGGCGATCGACGGACGTGGATCGATTGCCCTACGAGGTGTACATCCTCGCGGCGATGGCGGTGATCGCCGCCCTTGGATTCGGCATCCTGGCTCCGGCGATCCCTTTGCTCGCCAAGGAGTTCGGCGAGGGCAAGGTCATCGCGGCACTGGCGTTCAGCTGCTTCGCCCTCGCCCGGTTCTGCTCGGCTTTCAGCTACGGCCGGCTGGTCGGGGTATTCGGCGAGCGCTCCATCGTCGTGCTCGGGCTGGTAATCCAGTCAGTCGCGATGACCGCAGCCGCGTTCGCGCCGAACTTCGAGTTCGTGATCGCGATGCGCACGATCTCCGGCCTGGGCAGTGCCGCCTTCACCGTCTCGTCGATGACGATGCTGCTGCGCCTCGTGCCGTCCCATAAGCGCGGGCGATCCGTCGGGCTGTACCAGGGCGGCTTCCTGATGGGCGCGATCGGCGGGCCGGCGGTCGGCGGGTTCCTGACCGATCTCTCGGTGCGGCTGCCGTTCGTCATCTACGGCGTCCTCGCCATGATCGCCGCCGGCGTCGGGCTGACCCGGCTGCCGGCCCGCGGCGACCAGAGCCCATCGCATCCCGACTCCGACGGGCTCGGTTCCGACGGGCTCGGTTCCGACGGGCTCGATTCCGACGGGCTCGACGACGATGACGGCGTGCATGTCGACGACGCGCTGCGCGCCGAGCAGGGCGGGCTCGCGCCGCGGCGTCGGCGCACGGCGCCGTCAACCCGATCGCCGCTGCGCTCGCGGGCGTTCGTGGCGGTGCTGGCGCTGACCATCGCCACCGGCTGGTCGCTCTACGGCACCCGCGCGTCGCTCGGGCCCGTGTACGTCAGCGAGCAACTGGGCCACAGTGCGGCCTGGACCGGATTCGCGTTCCTGGCGCTGTCCCTGACCCAGGTGACGGTGCTCTGGCGCGCGGCCCGGCTGTCAGACACCTGGGGGCGCCGCCCGACGATGATCATCGGGTCGATGCTGGCCACCGTCGCCCTCGCCATCCTGGTGCTGCCGCCGCAGTCGGCGCTGTTCATCGCCTCGATGATGCTGCTCGGCGCCGCGGCGGGGTTCTCGTCCAGTTCTCCGGCCGCCGTCGTGGGCGACCTCACGGGCAAATCCGGCGGCAAGGGGATCGCACTGTTCTCGATGTCCGGGGACTTCGGCAGCATGGCCGGCCCACTCATCAGCGGCTACCTCACGGAGGCGCACTCCTACAACCTGGCCTTCGGCGTCTGCGCGGCGACTTTCGCCGTCGCCGCTATCGCGTGCGTGGCCATGCCCGAGACCCGCGCCCGCCAGGAAGTGCTCATCAGCCGCGAGGCCGTCGCCTAGCGAAGCAAGTCCCGTACTGAGTGCCTAGCTGAACGAAGGGCGAACCTGCCGTGAGCGGCATGGATCCCCGTAAGCCAGCCGACCAGCGGGCTCCCGGCTCCGTCGCCCTTCGCTTAGTCAGCTCGCTCCGACCGGTCTGCCCGGTCTGCCCGGTCTGCCCGGTCGACGCGCCCACCCCCCTCAGAGCGGATGGTGGCCGCGGGTTTCTCCGTGGGGGTTGATGAAGTCGAGGCCGGTTGCGGTTCGGCG
>JAOPVO010000343.1 GCA_025966155.1 Pseudonocardiales bacterium | reverse complement strand
TTGGCCTTGCCGCCGGCGTCCTCGGCGGCGTTCTTGATCTTGTCGACTGCGCTCATTCCGGCTCCTCTATCAATGGGATGTGGCGGGGATCAGCGGCGCTTCGAGGGCGCCGTCGCTCAGTGCTTCCACATAGGCAGCGGCTGGGGTCAGTGCCCAGCAGCCGAGATCATCGAACAGTGCTGCGCGATCCAACGCGGGTCCAGATCAGCAGCACAATCACGGCGCCGATGATCGAGCCGATGATCCCGGACGGCTGCAACGCGCCCTCGGTGCTGTCCTTGTGGAAGATGAGGTCGCCGAGGAAGCCCCCGACGAAGGAGCCGATTATGCCGATCAGGATCGTCATGGGGATGCTCAGTGATTGGCGGCCAGGGACGAGCAGGCGGGCGATTGCGCCGGCGATCAGGCCGATGATAATGAGGCTGATGATGAGTCCGAGCATCGCGGGTCCTCCCGAGGATCGAGTCACGCGCCGGGGGTCGGCAGCGGACGTGATGCCCAGCAGCAGACTGTCCATGCATGCTTCCTACAAAGTTGTAGGAGGAGTTTTTGGGTGACCTCAGCAGCTCGCGCCGATGCCGGGGCCGGGGCAGGGATGGGACGGGCCGAAGAATGTTCTGGGACCGCGGTCTACTCCGAGTGCGGCTAGATCGACGCCCCCGCGGCCGGCCGGTGAGTCGCTCGGGGGGATGAGATTGGCGGCTGAGGGCAGCTCGGCCGCAGCCGTCGCCGAGAGCGCAGCGAACGGTCCGGGGAGCCCCGGGTCGGCTGACGTGCCGACGAAAGCGCCGGCGGACTGCTCCTGGCCGGTCGATCGGCTCCACTCCTGCACGCTGGTGAATTTCGTCCTGTTCCACTGGAAGGCGAGGGAGCTGTCGGCGCTGAAGTACAGGTTGCCCGCCATGAGCACTTGATCGGGCTGCTGTCCGTCGGAGACGACCGCGGGGCTCCCCCCGGATGTAACGAAGATATTGTTGGCTATCAGTATGTCCGAGAGATTGCCGTACATCCGGAACGCGGCTGGTTGTCCCTCCGTCTGGGAGGTCATGACGATGGTGTTGCTGTATAGCTGCGTCTTGCTCGCCCCGCTCGCGTTCCCAGGGGCGCCATCGGGGGCGGCGATCATGAGGCCGGCGTAGAACGCCCTGCGGCGGACGTCGTTGCTGCTGACGTTGTAGCGAACGACGTTGCCGTGCTGCATCCCGTTCGGCTCGAACGTGAATACGAAGAAGCCAGCGCCGTCGTTGTCGTACGACATGTTGTATTGCATGACCGAGTTGGAGGTGTTGACGTCCAAGTCGAAGCCGTTGCCATCGGCGGTGCCTGTGCCTGTCCGGTTGCTGTAGGACAGATTCCGCTCGAACAGGACAAGCGTGGAGTCGTACGACCAGATGCCGCTGGGTCCCAGCGAGGCGTTGCAGAGGGCTCCGTTGCCGTGCGCGACCGAGCGCGTGACGGTGGCGCGCTCGGTGCTGCCGATGATGATTCCGCTGCCGCTGTTGGTGGCCAGATCGTCCGCCTGGCCGGTGTTGCCATAACTTTGCACGCTATCGACTAGCACATCTGCGTTGGCGTAGACGGGGGCCAGAGGGTCGATCCTGGGGCCGTAGAACGTCAGGCCGTCCCTCACGTTGTCGTGCACCTGCGATTCCCGGACAGTGACGCCGGCGAAGCCCATCGATGGTCCACCGACGCTGATGCCGTTGGTGAACCCCGACACGTCGACGTCCGCGATCGTGATGCCCTCGCCGGAGCGCGAGCCCGTATCGTTGAACATGGCAATGCCATCGGCGGCCGCCTGATCGTCGCCGCCCACGAGCGCGAGTCGCGAGATGGCGATGCCGGAGGTGTTGTGGATGTAGATGCCCGACGAGCCTCCGCCGGTGATGCGGGCCGGCTCAAGACCCGTGGAGGTCAGGACGATCGGCGAGCCGGACGCTCCCCGGTCATCCGCGTCGAGCACGAGCGGGCCTTGGAAGTTCTCGCCGCCCTCGAGGACGACCGAGTCTCCCGGTCTGAGCTGCTGGGCGCTTGCTCGTGCCAGCGTCCGCCAGGCCCGCCCCGCCGATCGCCCGTCAGCTGCGTCGCTGCCCTCGGCCCGGACGTAGTAGCGGGTCCCGGCGCTGCCGCTGGGCTGTGGATCGGATTGGGGAGAGGACCTGGTTGAGGTGCAGGCCGTTGCGAGCACCAAGAGAACCACTGCTGCCGCCGGCTTTCCAAGAGCCCGTGGGTGCGGTCTCACGGCCCGGCCATCGCACGATCGGTGTAGCCCGCGGGGTTGGCCAGGGCGAAAGCCCAGGCGTCGCGGCAGGCATCGGCGACGGTGCGGGTTGAGTGCCAGCCCCACATCTCGCTGGCCAGTCCGGCGTCGGCGACGAGTGCGTCCACGTCCCCAGGGCGACGGGGCCCGATCGTGAATGGGACCGTGAGCCCGGTGGCTGCCTCGAACTGCCTGATCAGCTGGAGCACGGAGGTTCCGACGCCGGTGCCGAGGTTGAGCCGTAGGAAGCCTTGGATGTCGTTGCGCCCGAGAGCCGCACGATGCCCCGAGGCGACGTCCTCGACATGGATGTAGTCGCGGACGCCGGTGCCGTCGACGGTGTCGTAGTCCGCGCCGAAGACAGTCACGGGCGGACGGCGGCGGGCGGCGGCCTGAGTCAGGTATGGCAGCAGGTTGCTCGGCTCGCCCAGCGGTTCCTCGCCCAGCAGGCCGGACGCATGCGCACCGATGGGGTTGAAATAGCGCAGCGCCGCGACGCTGAGGCCGTCATGGCGATAGCAGGCGTCCATAAGGATCTGCTCGCACATCCACTTCGACCTTGCGTATGGATTGGTGGGCATCGCGGGGGCCGACTCGTCAAGCGGCCCCCCGGGGGCGTCCCCGTAGATCGAGCATGAGGAGGAGAACACCAGCCGCTGGACGTCATGGCGCATCATGGCCTCGAGCAGCGCGACCGTGCCGGTCACGTTGATCGAGTAGTAGTCGAGCGGGATCCGGACGGACTCCGCCACCGCCTTCTTCGCCGCGAAGTGGACGACCGCGGCGAACCGGTGGAGCTCGAATATCCGGTTCAGCAGCGGTTGGTCCCGGATATCGCCTGTATAGGCCACGAACTGACGGCCGCTGAGCTCCCGCACGCGATCCAGGGCGATCGGGGAGCTGTTCGAGTAGTCGTCGAGGACCACGATGTCGTAGCCGTGGTCGAGCAGTTCCAGGCAGGTGTGGGACCCGATGAATCCGCTGCCCCCCGTGACGAGGACGACCTCACTCACGGCGCGGCGACTGCTGCGGTGGACAGCAGCTGCCGCCGGACCCCGTCCGCTTGGTTCCCCGCAAGCAGAGCAGCGGCTGCTTCAACTTCGTCGGGCTGCGAGCGGAACCACGCGACGGTGGCCGCCAAGCCGGATTCGACGTCGATACGGGGGGCCCACCCCAGCCGCTGCGAGGCCCGGGCTATGTCGGGGCGGCGCTGAAGAGGATCGTCGCCGGGCAGTTCGTGGAATTCGATGGGCAACGCGGTCCCCACGAGCCGCTGGACCATGATGGCGAGTTCGACAACGGTCATCTCAGTGGGGTTGCCCAGATTCACCGGCCCGGGGTCGGACGAGTCCAGCATGCGTACCAGCCCGTCGACCAAATCGCCGACGAAGCAGAAGCTCCTGGTCTGGCTGCCGTCGCCGTAGACCGTGAGGGGGCGGCCGGTGAGGGCCTGGGCGATGAAACTTGACACGACGCGCCCATCGGCGGCGCGCATTCGGGGCCCGTAGGTGTTGAAGATCCGGACGATGCCGGCGTCGACGCCGCGGGTGCGCGCGTAGGCGGCCGTGAGGGCCTCCGCGAATCGCTTCGCCTCGTCGTACACGCTGCGCGGGCCCACCGGGTTGACGTTGCCGAAATAGCCCTCATCCTGCGGATGCACCAGCGGGTCGCCATAGACCTCGCTGGTGGAGGCGAGCACGAATCGAGCGCCGTGGCCACCGGACAGTTCCAGGGCGTGCTGTGTGCCGAGGCTGTTCACCCGCAGGGTCTCTATCGGCCGGCTGTGATAATCGACCGGCGACGCCGGGCTGGCGAGATGGGCAACGGCATCGACGCGTCCTGCAACTGCCAGACCCGCGCTCGCGTCCGCGACGATGAGCTCGAAGCTTGGGCGATGCTCCAGATGCGCGATATTGGCTCGGCGGCCGCTGGACAGGTCGTCGACGCACACCACGCTGTCGCCACGGTCGAGCAACCGATCGCACAGGTGCGAGCCGACGAACCCGGCCCCGCCGGTAATGACGATTCTCATGCTGCATACCTCCTAGGAATGCGCCCAACATAAGGCTCTCAGAAGCCGCGCATTACCGTTCGCCCCTGTTTGCACAGTCGCCGATACGGCACGGCAAAAGGCTAGCCGATAAAGGCTCGCAGCATATGGGCACTATTAGTGCTACGGGTATTACGCAGCGTCATAAATTCGCGCCGGTGAAGGTGTGGCCGTCCGTTCCGTGCCCACTCGCGCACGTTGCGGTGACGGGCGACACCATTAGTGGCGCCCCGGCTGCTGCTCGGCGTTTTGCCGTTTGCCCGAATGGGTTCCGGCAGATTGCGACTCCAGAGAACCCGCGTTAAGTTCGTGTCGCCACGGGGCGGGGGATGTCGTCGCGTTACGAGCTGGGCGTCCGTTGCGCCTTGGTATCGAATGGGCGTCGTCGGGACTGATGGGGGATTGAACGTGAGGATGTCTGTAATCGGCACGGGGTATCTGGGGGCGGTTCATGCCGCAGTCATGGCCCACCTTGGCCACGATGTGCTGGGCGTTGATATTGATTTGGCTAGAATCGACGCGCTCACCCATGGGCGCCCGCCATTCTACGAGCCCGAATTCGCCGATCTGCTCACTGCCATGGTGGGCACGGGGCGGCTGCGTTTTAGCACGTCGCTGAAAGAAGCGGCGCAGTTCGCGGATGTGCATTTCCTCTGTGTGGGCACGCCGCAGACGGCCGGGTCGTACGCGGCTGACCTCGGCCCGCTCACGGCCGTGGTCGACCAGATGGCTTCGCTTCTCGGCGCCAAGGACCTTGTCGTCGGCAAGTCAACCGTGCCGGTGGGCACGGCCGCCCAGGTGAGCCTGAGGCTGCGGCGCCCCGATGGCGGATCGCCGATCGTCATGTGGAACCCCGAGTTCCTGCGTGAGGGGTTCGCCGTCGCGGATACCCTGGAGCCCGACCGCATCGTCGTCGGCGGCCAGGACCCGGAAGGCCGGCGTCGACTCCGGGAGATCTATGCGCCGATGATCGCGGCCGGGGCGGGCTACATCGAGACGGACTACGAGACGGCCGAGCTCGTGAAGGTCGCCGCCAACTCATTCCTCGCCACCAAGATCTCGTTCATCAATGCCATGGCCGAGGTGTGCGAGGCCACCGGCGCAGATGTCGTGACCTTGGCCGATGCCATCGGCGCCGACGCGAGGATCGGATCGGAGTTCCTGCGCGCCGGCGCCGGCTTCGGCGGCGGCTGCCTGCCTAAGGACATCCGCGCCTTCATCGCCCGAGCCGACGAGCTCGGCACGGGGCCGTCGGTGAAGTTCCTGCGCGAGATCGACGCCATCAACACGCGGGCCCGGGAGCGGGTCGTCGCGGTGGCGTCGGCGATGCTCGGGGGAGAGGTCGCGGGGCGGCGGATCGGCGTGCTCGGAGCAACCTTCAAGCCCGATAGCGACGATGTGCGCGACTCGCCCGCCCTCGACGTCGCCGCGCGCCTTCACGCCGCGGGAGCCGTCGTCTGCATTCACGATCCACGGGGCCTGGAAAGCGCGCGGGAGGCCAAGCCGCAGCTGGAGTACACCTACGACGTCGATAAGGCCTTCGAGGATTCCGACCTCGTCGTGCACCTCACGGAGTGGGGCGACTACCGGAACCTGGACGTCGCCCGCCTCGCGGCCGTGACGGCTCAGCCGGTTCTGCTCGATGCGCGCAACGCCCTGAACGTCGACGCCTGGCGGGCCGGGGGCTGGACGGTGCGTTCGCTCGGCCGCCCGCGCCGATGAGTCGTCACCGCCGGATCGATGGTCCGCCGTCGTCGGGCCTGGCGACCATGGAACGCCCCGACCCGACCGGCGGTTCGGAGCGCTCCAGGTGGGGGAAGCCCGCGCGCGGCAAAGCGGAGCCGGAGAGCGCGCCGAGTCCGTCCGTGACCATGGCGCCGGCGATGACCCGTGGGCAGCGGTGGCAGTTCCGCGGCCTGGTGCTCACTTGGGTCGGGGTCACCGGCTTCTTCTGGCATTGGTGGCTAAGTAGCGGTCATGTCGGGACGCCGGTGCTGTTCGTCGCAGTCTCGCTGTCCTTCCTCTACATCGCGACGCTTCTGCCCTCGTTCTATATGTTCTACGTCGGGCAGATGCGGAT
>JAOPVO010000070.1 GCA_025966155.1 Pseudonocardiales bacterium | reverse complement strand
GCATGTCCAACCCGAGCAAGAAGGAGTCGGCCCGATGAGCGTGCGGAAGACGCTGGCCGATGGTGGCATCGTCGCCAAGCGGAATCTGATCAAGATCAAGCGGGTGCCCGACCTCCTGGTGTTCTCGACGCTGTCCCCGATCATGTTCATCCTGCTGTTCGTCTATGTCTTCGGCAGCGCGATCGACGTGCCGAACTACAAGGAGTTCCTGATCCCCGGGATCTTCGCCCAGACGGTGATCTTCGGCTCGACACTCACCGGCGCGGGCCTGGCCGAGGACATCCAGAAGGGCATCATCGACCGATTCCGCTCACTGCCTATGTCACGGTCCGCGGTGCTGGTCGGTCGGACCAACAGCGATATAGCAAACAATGTGCTGGTGATCGTGATCATGTCGCTGACCGGGCTCGCGGTCGGGTGGCGCATCCACAGCTCGGTGCCCGAGGCGCTCGCCGGATTCGTGCTCCTGCTGGTCTTCGCGTACTCGATCTCCTGGATCATGGCCTTCGTCGGGCTGTTGGTGCCGAGCCCCGAGGTGGTCAACAACGCCTCGTTCATGGTGATCTTCCCGTTGACGTTCATCGCCAACACCTTCGTGCCGACGAACAACTTCCCGACGGTGCTCAAAACGATCGCCAACTGGAACCCGGTGTCGTCGGTGACGCAGGCGAGCCGCGAGCTGTTCGGGAACGAGAACTCCGGCCCGCCGGCCCCGGATGTGTGGTCGATGAACCACCCCGTCATCTACACGCTTATCTGGGCCGTGGGCATCGTGGCGATCTTCATCCCGCTGTCTGTGCGGCAGTACCGCAAGGCGGCCAGCCGGTGACCCGGGAGCCGTCGTCCACCCGGATCGACCCGCGCTTCGGGGCGCCGGCGGCCGAGGCGCTCCAATGGGCAGTCGCGGCCGACGCTCTCGCGCGGGCGGGCACCTACTTCCTCGTCACCGTGCGGGCCGACGGAACGCCGCACGCCACCACGGTGCTGGCCGTGCAGCACGACGGCGCCATGCATATCTGCACCGGTGTTCGCGAGCAGAAGTACGTGAACCTGCAGGCGCATCCGCGCTGCTCGCTGCTGGCCGGGAACGGCGCAATGGACACCGGCGTCGACGTCGCCCTCGAGGCCACCGCGCGGCGGGTCGGCGACGACGCGACCCTGGCGGCGCTGGTCGAGGCCTGGGTCGCGAAATATGGGGAGATCTGGCGCTTCGAGATAGTGGACGGCGCCTTCGATGGCGGCGGGGGCCGGGCCGAGGTCTTCCGCCTGGAGCCCGTCCGCGCCTTCGGCTTCGCCAAGGACATCGCCGGCCAGACCACCTGGGACTTCGCCGACTAATCGTTCGCAGTCCCCAGTTCACCGACAACGACCCGCAGGACACGGGCTTCATGTACAGCCGCAGCTTCCAGGACCTCGACGGCCACCTCTGGGACATCGTGTGGATGGACCCGGCCTCGATGGAGTAGCCCCGACGTTCCACTCTCAGACTCTTCGCGCCGGCCGGCGGTGCCAGACTGGGCCTATGAGCCGGCGGCCGAACTGGGCCCAGGAGGGCGAGGATCCGGACTATCGGTTCTCCCTTGCCAATGAGCGCACCTTCCTGGCCTGGGCCCGTACGGTCCTGGCACTGCTGGCCGGGGCTGTTGCCGTCGGCTCGCTGCTGCCGGAGTTCCGGGACCACTGGGTCGGCACCGCACTGGGCATCGGCCTCGCGCTGTCCGCGTTGGTCCTGAGCCTGCGGATCTACCGGCAGTGGGCCGCCAACGAGCGGGCGATGCGGATGTCCGCTGCGCTGCCGTTCCCGTCGCACCTCCGGGTGTTCGCCGCGGCGCTGGGCCTGGCGGCCGTCGCGGTCGTGGTCATCGTTGTGGTGGACACGCTGTGACCGGACCGACCGGACCGACCGGACCGACAGGACCGGTGGAGCCGACGCCCCGGGCGCTGGGCGCCGCCACAGAGCGGACGGCCCTAGCCTGGCTCCGCACAGCAGTCAGCATGGCGATCCTGGGTTTGCTGATGATGCGGGCCGGCGTCCAGTCCGAGAGCCCCGTCTCGATTGGGCTGGGCGCGGGCGTCCTAGCCCTGGCCGCTGGCCTGAGCTGGCTGCCGACGCGACCGGCGGGCTCGACGGGCCAAACGGGCCCGGGCCCGACCAGCCGGGCGGGCGATCCGGGCGGCGCGAGCCGAACGGGCAGCGGGGACGGGCCGGCGGCGGCGCGGCGCATGGCGCTGGCCGGCATCGCGCTGGGTGTCGGCTCGATCGCCGCGCTCGCCGTGGTGCTGCTCACCTGAGGCGCCGGCGGCCAGCGTCGATCCGATCCCGGCGGCGACAACAAGCGCGATGGCGATGGAGTGGACCGGGGACAGCACCTGGGACAGCAGGACCGCCCCGATGATCGCCGCGGCGGCAGGCTCGAGGGCCAGCAGCACACTGAAGGTCTGCCGCGGGAGCGCGGCCAATGCCGTGAGCTCGCAGCTGTACGGGATGACCGACGCGAGCACTGCGACCAGCAGCCCGATACCCAGCACCGACGGCGATAGCAGCGCGCTGCCGCCGGACGCCGCGCCGACCGGCGCGACGATGAGCGCGGCCACGCCGGTGGCCACCGCCAGCCCGCCCAGGCCCACACCCTCGGCCGCGACCCTCGACCCAGCTAGGACATAGAGCGCCCAGAAGCCGCCGGCCACAGCCGCGAACAGCAGGCCGGTGATGCTTAGCGCGCCGCCGTCGGCGTGCCGGGTCACCCCGAGCACAACCACGCCGGAAAGCGCCATCCCCACCCACATCAGCTCGCGGAGGCGACGGGACAGCACCGCGGCCAGCACCAGCGGGCCGAGGAACTCCACCGTCACGGCAATGCCGAGCGGAAGCCGGGCCAGCGCCTCGTAGAAGAGCCCGTTCATCCCGGCCATCGCGATGCCGAGGGTCAGGACACCGCGCCACTGGCGCCGCGTCCACTGCCGGACGGCGGGGCGGGTCAGCGTGAGCAGGACCAGCGAGGCCAGGCCGAGGCGCAGCAGCGAGGCGCCGGCCGGGCCGACGTGGGGGAACAGGTGCGAGGACAGCGCCGCGCCGAGCTGAAGCGACAGCACCGAGCAGAGGACCAGGGACACGGCCGAGGCCTTCGATGACTGCGCGGTGAGCATGACCCCACAGTGCCGCGGGATGATTCATCGGTCCAGCGGAGCTTTTCGACGGGTAGCCATCGGCATAGCCGATGAATAGGCCCCTAGCATGCTCGACCTCCGCCGCCTGCGCCTGCTCCGCGAGCTGGCCCACCGGGGCACCCTTGCCGCTGTGGCCGCGTCGCTGTCCTACAGCCCGTCGACGATCTCCCAGCAGCTGAGCCAACTCGAGCGCGAGGCCGGGGCGACGCTGCTCGAGCCGGTCGGGCGCGGCGTCCGGCTAACTGAGCAGGGCCGGCTCCTGGTCGAGCACACCGAGGCCATCCTCGAGCGCTTGGAGCTGGCCGAGGCCCAGCTGGCCGAATCGCTGTCCGAGGTGACCGGGACGATCCGGCTCGCCGTCTTCCAGACCGCGGCGCTGGCCCTGCTCCCGCCGGCACTGACCGCGCTGGCCGGGACGTATCCGCGATTGCGGGTCGAGGCCCAGCAACTGGAGCCGGAGATCGCGCTGCCCGCCCTGCTGGCCCGCGACTTCGACTTGGTGCTGGCCGAGGAGTACCCCGGGGATCCGCTGCCCAACGTCACCGGTCTGGAGCGACGGACGCTCGGGCGCGACCCCCTGCGCCTGGCGCTGCCGCCGGGCGAGACCGAGCCTGTGCGCCACCTGCTCGACCTCGCCGAGCGCACCTTTGTGATGGAGCCCAAGGGCAGCGCCGTCTACCGATGGGCGATCGCGCTCTGCCGGACAGCGGGGTTCGAGCCTGATGTGCAGTTCACCAGCGCCGATCTGCTGACCCAGATCCGCCTGGTGCAGAGCGGCCACGCGCTGGCGTTCATCCCGGACCTGACCTGGCGCAGCCAGCGCGTGGTCGCGGCGCTGCATACGATCCCGGGGCGCGAGCAGACCCGTCGGATCAGCACCGTCACCCGCCG
>JAOPVO010000333.1 GCA_025966155.1 Pseudonocardiales bacterium | reverse complement strand
GCTGATCGACGCGGTGCTGAAGATCCACGCGAAGATCATGAACGAGCCGCTCGGCCCGCGCCGCAAGGCCAGCGCACCGGATCGCCAGGTCGAGCTCATCCCGTCCAGCGTTCGGTACGCCAAGTGACCACATCCCCGAGCAGTTCGGCCCAGGGCGGGCACGCCGAGACCCCCGAGGTCCCGGTTGTCGCCGATCAGGCGACCCCCGGCGTCGGCCCGAGCGAGGAAGGCGCGTTCGGGACTGAGCAGCGCGGCATGTTCGGCATCGCCGGCACCGGCGACACCAGCGGGTTCGGCGGGCTCGTCCGTCGCCCGTTCATCGCGCCCGGGGCCGAGCGCCCGTATGGCGGCTACTTCGATGACGTCGCCGACGCCCTAGAGGCCGTGTATCCCGACTTCGGGGACGCGGTCACCAAGGTCATCATCGACCGCGGCGAGATCACCTTCCACGTGCGCCGCGAGCACCTGCTGTCCATGGTGCGGAAGCTGCGCGACGACCCGGCGCTGCGCTTCGAGCTGCTGTCGAGCCTGTCCGGCGTGGACTACCTCGGCACCGAGCACCGCCTCCACGCGGTCTACCACCTGACGTCGCTCACCTTCCGCCGCCGGATCCGCCTCGAGGTGTCCTGCTCGGTCGAGGACAACCACATCCCGAGCGTCACCGGCGTCTACCCGACGGCCGACTGGCAGGAGCGGGAGACCTGGGACCTCTTCGGCATCATCTTCGACGGCCATCCCGGCTTGACCCGGATCATGATGCCGGACGACTGGGTGGGCCACCCGCAGCGCAAGGACTATCCGCTGGGCGGAATCCCGGTGGAGTACAAGGGCGCGACCATCCCGCCGCCGGACGAGCGAAGGGTCTACCGGTAGATATGGCTACGACAGAGGATCTGTACAGCGGGTCCCGCGAGACCACCGAGGGACGCGTCTACAACGTCGCCGGCGGCGACTGGGACTCCGTGCTCGGCGGCCAGGACTTCGACGACGAGCGCCTGGTCATCAACATGGGCCCGCAGCATCCGTCGACCCACGGCGTGCTGCGCCTGGTGCTCGAGCTCGATGGCGAGACCGTCACCGACGCCCGCGCGGTCATCGGCTACCTGCACACCGGCATCGAGAAGAACACCGAGTACCGGACGTGGACGCAGGGCACCACATTCGTCACCCGGATGGACTACGTCGCGCCGCTGTTCAACGAGCTCGTCTACTGCCTCGGCGTCGAGAAGCTGCTCGGGGTCGAGGCCCCGCCGCGCGCGACGATGATTCGCATGCTCATTACCGAGATCAACCGCGTGTCGTCGCACTGGGTGTGGCTGGCAACCGGCGGTATGGAGCTCGGCGCGCTTACGGCTATGACCAATGGCTTCCTCGCCCGCGAGAAGTGCCTGGACGTCTTCGAGATGATCACCGGCCTGCGGATGAACCACGCGTACATCCGCCCCGGCGGCGTCGCCCAGGATCTGCCCGAGGGCGGCATGGAGCGGCTGCACCAGTGGGTCCGCGACACGAAGAAGGACCTCGACGGCGTCGAGAAGCTCCTGCGCGGCCAGCCGATCTGGATCCAGCGACTCAAGGACGTCGGCTGGATCGGCGTCGAGGGCTGCCTCTCCCTTGGCGTCACCGGGCCGCTGCTGCGGGCCGCCGGCCTGCCGTGGGACCTGCGCAAGGTGACCCCGTACATGGGCTACGAGACGTTCGACTTCGACGTGCCCACCGACACCCGCGGCGATTGCTGGGCCCGGTTCGTCGTGCGCGTGGCCGAGATGCACGAGTCGGTCAAGATCGTCGAGCAGATCCTGGCCCGCATCGAGCCCGGCCCGGTGATGGTCGACGACCCGAAGATCGCCTGGCCGGCGCAGCTCAAGCTCGAGGCCGATGGCCTGGGCAACTCCTTCGAGCACGTCGCCAAGATCATGGGCGGCTCGATGGAATCGCTTATCCACCACTTCAAGCTGGTCACCGAGGGCTTCCGCGTCCCGGCCGGCCAGGTTTATCAGGCTATCGAATCGCCTCGTGGCGAGCTCGGCGTGCACATGGTCAGCGACGGCGGAACCCGTCCGTACCGCATGCACTTCAGGGACCCGTCGTTCGTCAACCTCCAGGCGCTCGCGGCCATGTCCGAGGGCGGCCTCGTCGCCGACGTCATCGCCGCGGTGGCCTCCATCGACCCGATCATGGGAGGCGTCGACCGATGACCCGCATCCTGGTCCCGACCCTGCCACTGATTCCAACTCTGCAGAGGAGCGCCCGATGAGCTCGCGCATCGACGGCCTGCTCGACATCCAGCGCCCTGGTGACGCCACCGTGTTCTCCGCCGAGGCCCGCGCGTCGGCGCTGGAGCTGATGGGCCGCTACCCCGAGGGCCAGGCCCGCTCGGCCTTGCTGCCGATGCTGCACCTGGTGCAGTCCGAGCAGGGCTACGTGAGCGCCGACGGCATCGCGTTCTGCGCGGAGCTCCTGGACATCACCAAGGCCCAGGTCGCTGCGGTGGCGACGTTCTACACGATGTACAAGCGCAAACCGACCGGCGAGTACCTGGTCAGCGTGTGCACGAACACCCTCTGCGGGCTCCTGGGCGGCGACGAGATCTACGCGACGCTGTCCGAGGCTCTGGGCGTGGGCCATGAGGGCACCACTGCCGATGGCAGCATCACCCTCGAGCACGCCGAATGCTTGGCCGCGTGCGACTTCGCGCCGGTACTGACAGTCAACTATGAGTACTTCGACAACCAGACGGTCGCTTCGGCCGAGGGCATCGTCGGACAGCTGCGATCGGGCACCCGCCCGCTGCCCACCCGCGGCGCGCCGCTCTGCTCGTTCCGCGAGATCGAGCGCCAGATCGCCGGCTTCGTCGACACCCGCCCGGAGTCGATCACGGCCGAGGCCACCGGCATCCAGACCGAGGCCGGCGTCCGGCTGGCCGTCGAGCGCAAGGAGTCGGCGCCGAGCTATGCGGCGTCGGAGCCGGCCGCTGGCGCGGCCGGCGACCCGCATTCGGGCCAGATGACCGGGTCCAGCGCGAACGATGCACCGCTCAAGACGGCCGAGTCCGACGCCGCGGCGTCAGGCAACGCCGCGATTCCCGGGTCGGCGTCGGATACCGCGCAGGCCACTGACGGCACGCAAGCGAAGGGCGAGTGACATGGGACTGACCCCAGTGCTCACCAAGCGGTTCGGCACCAACCAGCCGTGGCGCATCGACAACTACGAGGCACTGGACGGCTACGCCGGCCTGCGCAAGGCCCTGACGATGACCCCGGACGAGGTCATCTCCGTGGTCAAGGAGTCGACGCTGCGCGGCCGCGGCGGCGCCGGGTTCCCGACCGGCATGAAGTGGCAGTTCATCCCGCAGAACGACGGCAAGCCGCACTACGTCGTCGTGAATGCCGATGAGGGCGAGCCCGGCACCTGCCGCGACCTGCCGCTCATGATGAACGACCCGCACTCCGCGCTCGAGGGCATCATCATCGCCTGCTATGCAGTGCGGGCGCAGAGCGCGTTTGTCTACATCCGCGGCGAGGCCATCCACGCGATCCGACGGATGGCCCAGGCCGTCGACGAGGCGCGGGCCAAGGGGTACCTCGGCAAGAACGTCCTGGGCTCCGGCCTGGACTTCGACATCGTGATTCACAGCGGCGCCGGCGCGTACATCTGCGGCGAGGAGACGGCGCTGCTGGATTCCCTCGAGGGCAAGCGCGGCCAGCCACGGCTCAAGCCGCCGTTCCCCGCCACCAACGGCCTGTACGACGCGCCCACAGTGGTGAACAACGTCGGCACCCTCGCCTGCGTGCCCTACATCCTGCTGGGCGGCTCGGGCTGGTGGAAGAAGATGGGCCCCGAGGGCTCGCCGGGGACCTGTATCTACTCCCTGTCCGGCCGGGTCACGAACCCCGGCCAGTACGAGGCGCCGATGGGCACCACGCTGCGCGAGCTGCTGGAGATGGCCGGCGGCGTCCGCGAGGGCCACGAGCTCAAGTTCTGGACGCCCGGCGGCTCCTCGACCCCGATGTTCGGGGTCGAGCACCTCGATGTGGCCCTGGACTTCGACTCGGTCGCCAAGGCCGGCTCGATGAACGGCACCTCGGCGGTCATGATCTTCGATGAGTCCGACAGCGTGCCGGTAGCCGTCATGAAGTGGACGGAGTTCTACCACCACGAGTCCTGCGGCAAGTGCACTCCCTGCCGCGAGGGCAACTACTGGATGGCACAGGCCCTTCGGCGCGTCGTCTATGGCGGCGCGACGATGGAGGACCTCGACACCCTGATCGACGTCTGCGACAACGTGCTCGGCCGCTCGTTCTGCGCGCTCGGGGACGGCGCGACGAGCTCAATCACCTCAGGCCTGACGCTATTCCGCTCCGAGTTCGAGGACGCCGTCGCCAATGGCGGGGTCCCCGGATATGCCGGCCGCGCTCGCACCCTTGTTGGAGCCCACTGACATGACCGCTGTCAAGCCCGACGTCGCCCCGGTGGCCGAGGACCTCATCTCCGTCACCATCGACGGATTCGAGATCTCGGTCCCGAAGGGCACCCTGCTGATCCGCGCCGCCGAGCTCCTGGGCATCCAGGTGCCGCGGTTCTGCGATCACCCCCTGCTCGAGCCGGCCGGCGCCTGCCGCCAGTGCCTGGTCGAGGTCACCGTCATGGGCAACGGGCGCGGCATGCCCAAGCCAGCCGCGTCCTGCACCACGACGGTCATGCCCGGCATGGTCATCAAGACCCAGCTCAGCTCCCCGGTCGCCGATAAGGCGCAGAAGGGCGTGATGGAGCTGCTGCTGATCAACCACCCGCTCGATTGCCCGGTCTGCGACAAGGGCGGCGAGTGCCCGCTGCAGAACCAGGCCATGAGCAACGGCCGCGCGGAGTCCCGCTTCCACGACCACAAGCGGACCTTCCCGAAGCCGATCGCGATCAGCTCCCAGGTGCTGCTGGACCGTGAGCGCTGCGTGCTCTGCCAGCGCTGCACGCGGTTCTCCGACCAGATCGCCGGCGACCCTTTCATCGATCTGCTCGAGCGCGGCTCGGTGCAGCAGATCGGCACGTCCAGCGACACCCCGTTCCAGTCGTACTTCTCGGGCAACACCATCCAGATCTGCCCGGTTGGCGCCCTGACCAGTGCGTCGTACCGCTTCCGGGCCCGCCCGTTCGACCTCATGAGCACCCCGAGTGTCTGCGAGCACTGCTCGTCGGGCTGCTCGACGCGCACCGACTGGCGGCGCGGCAAGATCACCCGGAAGCTGGCCGGAGACGAGCCTGAGGTCAACGAGGAGTGGATCTGCGACAAGGGCCGCTTCGCGTTCAAGTACGCGACGCTGCCTGACCGCCTGCTCGAGCCGATGATCCGCGACGCATCGGGCAACCTGGTCGAGACCAGCTGGCCCGAGGCGCTGGAGCGCGCGGCCACCGGCCTGCGCGCCGCCGCCGCGAATGGCGGCGTCGGCGTTCTGCCCGGCGGCCGCATCACCGTCGAGGACGCGTACGCCTACGCCAAGTTCGCCCGTGTCGCCCTCGGCACCAACGACGTCGACTTCCGGGCCCGCCCGATCGCCGAGGGCGAGCAGGAGTTCCTGGCCTCGCACATCGTCGGCACCAGCCCGCACAACGGCGGCGTCACCTTCCGCGCCCTCGAAGCCGCCCCGGTCATCCTGCTGGCGGGCCTCGAGGCCGAGGACGAGGCGGCGAGCGTCTTCCTGCGGGTGCGCAAGTCCACCCGCGTCGGCCGGACCCGCGTCTACTCGATTGCCGCACTGGCCAGCCGCGGCCTGGACAAGCTGTCGGGCACCCTGATTCCGACGGTTCCCGGCGCCGAGGCGTCGGCGCTGGGCGCCCTGCCTGCCGCCGTCACCGCCGGCCTGTCCACCCCCGGCGCGGTCATCCTGGTGGGGGAGCGGCTCGCCGCGATCCCCGGTGGGCTGGCCGCGGCGGCCAAGGTCGCCGCCGCCACCGGCGCGAAGATCGCGTACGTCTCCCGCCGCGCGGGTGACCGCGGCGCCGTGGAGTCCGGCGCGCTGCCGGGCCTGCTGCCCGGCGGGCGCCCGGTGTCCGATGTCGGCGCCCGCGCCGAGCTCGAGGCCATCTGGCACGCACCGATCCCGGCCACGCCGGGCCGCGACACCGACGCGATCCTCGCCGCCGCCACCGCGGGCCAGCTCGCCGGCCTGCTCATCGGCGGCGTCGACCCGAGCGACCTCACCGACCCGAAGCTGGCTATGGATGCCCTCGCCGCGGCCGGCTTCGTCGTCAGCCTCGAGGTCCGCAGCAGCCAGGTGACGCCGTACGCCGACGTCGTCCTGCCGGTTGCCCCGACCTCGGAGAAGGCCGGCAGCTTCCTCAACTGGGAGGGCCGGATCCGCCCGTTCGAGGTGGCCCTGCGCGGCGCGACCTCGATGTCGGACCACCGTGTGCTCACGGCGCTGGCGGACGAGATGGACGTTCGCCTCGGGCTGCCCACTGCCGAGTCGGCGTGGGCCGAGCTCAACCGCCTGCTGGGCACCGCCCCGGCCGATACCCCGCACGCGGCGATCCCGACGGCATCTGTGCCCGTCGCGGCGCCGGGCGCGGGCCAGGCCGTGCTCGCCACCTGGAGCGAGCTGATCAGCACCGGGCGACTCCAGGACGGCGAGGACACCCTGGCGGGCACGGCCAAGCCGGCCCGCGCGATCCT
>JAOPVO010000326.1 GCA_025966155.1 Pseudonocardiales bacterium | reverse complement strand
CAGCTTGGTGGAGCCCATCGCCTGGGGGGCGATCTCGCGCAGCCGCAGAAGCGTCGCGCCGAAGACGACGGCGGCGAGCGCGCCGACCAGCACGGCGGGGATTGCCGGGCGCGGGACCTGCTGTCGGGAGGTCTCGCGCACCAGCGCCGGCAGGATCAGGAACGAGGCCAGCCCGACGCCGATCATCAGCCGCTCGTGCGGTACGAGGGACAGGCCGGTTGCGCGCGCGAGCAGATCTAGTCCCGGGACGAACATGACGGTGAGGAACAGGCCCTGCACGGCCACCATCGCGGCGAGGAGGCCGTCGATGCGGTGCTCACGCACCGCGGAGCGGATCAGGAGCCCGAGCGCCGGCACGATCAGCACCAGCCCGACAAGGACAAACGACGAGCCTTCGCTGGTATTGACGGCCCAGCCGGTCAGATCGACGGTATCCCGCTGCAGCACGTAGTCGAAGGCACCGGAGAACAGCACGGACTCATGGGCCCCGCCGGTCGGGATCCGCCGGACGCCGGGGTACGCGGTGTCGCCGATGCGGCTGACCAGTCCCGAGCGCGTCAAGATGAACAGCCCCAGGAAAGCGCCTCCGACCAGGCCCGCCGCCGCAGTCGCGCCGAGCCGCGGCAGTCGCGAGCGCCAGGTGGCCTGCTCGTCGACGCGGGTAAGCCAGCCGATCGACCCGGCCACGGCGACGAGCACGCACGGGAGCACATACGGGACGTAGGCGATCATCCCGAGCGCCGTGGTGAAGTAAGTGACGCCGACGCAGGCGGCTATCACACCGGTTCTCGTGCGGGCCCGAGATACCTGGATCGCCGCGGTGATCAGCCAGCACGCCCAGCCGAGGGACAGCAGCGTGCCCGGGTGGTACCACCACTGCACGAACGGCGAGAACAGCAGCGCGGTGGCGATGCCCGCGGCGAGCACGGGGCGGCCGGGCAGGATCGATAGGACCAGGCTGTAGGCGCCCAGCAGCAGGATGAGCGACAGCATCCACCAGTAGGCCGCGAAGCCCTGCTCCAGCGGCAGGCCGAGCACGGGCCACGTCTCGGGCCGGAACAGGGTGTTCCAGTCGACGTACGGCACATTGAAGGGCAGCGAGATGTCCGCGCCGCCCGTTCCGATGGTGCCGTTGTGCCGACGGAACCCGTTCTCGGCCTGGGAGATGAGCAATGGCGTCTGCACCAGCCACTCGTCCGAGCGAATGGCGCGCGGCGTGCCGAATACCACGGAGCTGCCGGGCCCAGTGCCCTCGATGGCCGCCCGCAGCACGCCGCTGGAGTTGCCGGACCACCCGAGGCAGCTGAGCAGGAAACCGAGGAAGGTCGCGCCCGCTGGGAAGATCAGGGCCCGGTTGGCCAGTGTGCGGCGCGCTGATGCCCGAGCCCGGCTGAGCATGCGTCGGTCCAATCTGTCGGTGTCATGTATGTGGAGTGCGCATTCGTGGGCATCGCTGCGCCGGACGTCACGGCGGAGCGAGGACGCTGCATAGTGAAGCAGGTGGCGGCGCCGAAACCGTGGCGCTACACGGCGGCCAGGACCGCGTCGGACACGATCGGCCAGGCCGCCGCCGCCCAGGGCCCGAAGGCGCGATCCGCCAGCGCGACTAGGCCCACCCCGGCCACCGGGTCGACCCAGAGCATCGTCCCGGCCTGGCCGAAGTGGCCGAACGTCGAGTGGGAGTTCGCCGCGCCCATCCAGTGCGGGGCCTTGGTCGATCGCAGCTCGAACCCGGTGGCCCAGTCGCACGGGTCCTGCATCCCGAAGCCCGGGACGACGCCGCGCAGCCCCGGGAACGCCACCGCCGTCGCGTCGGCCAGCGTGTCCGGGTGCAGGAGCCGGCCCGGGGCCAGCAGTTCGCCCAGCACCACCGCGAGGTCATCGACGCAGGACCGGCCGTCGCGCGCGGGCGAGCCGTCGAGGGTCGTGTGCCGCAGCGCGAGCGGGGCCAGCGCCTCATGCGCGTAGTCCGGGAAGGAGATGCCGGTCGCCGCGGCGATGTGCCGTCCCGCAAGCTCATAGCCGGCATTGGAGTAGATCCGCCGCGTTGCCGGCGCGGCGATGCGCTCGAAGCTGTCCGGCCGGATCCCGCTGGCGTGGGCCAGCAGGTGCCGGAGCGTCGCACCCGGCAGCAGGTCAGGGTCGGCGGGGTCGTCGAGCGAGACCGCCTCCTCCTCGACCGCGACGAGCACGGCGAGGGCCGCCAGCGGCTTCGTCACGGACGCGAGCGCGAAGATCGCGTCGCCCGGCCCGTAGGCCGCCCGCACGCCCTCGGGCCCGACGACCGCGGCGGCGCAGAGCCCGACCGGCCAGTCATCGAGGCCCCTGAGCGCGTCGGCGAAGGTCGGCACGACTCGATCAGCCGCCCAGTCGGGCCCGGGCGGCCTCCAGCAGCCAGGGCAGCTCGGGCCCGGAGTTAGCTGGCAAACGATCCCAGGGGAACCATTGCAGATCAAGGGATTCATCGCTGATGACGGCAAGGGCACCGGCGGGTGCGAGGGCCAGGAACTGCACGTCGAAGTGCCGGGTGGGAACACCCAGCGAGCAGGTGATCGCGTGCACATCCAGGGCCAGCGGCGTCGGATCGATAGACAGCGATCCAATGCCGCTCTCCTCGCGGGCCTCGCGGGCGGCGGCGTCGAGCAGGCTCATATCGCCGGGCTCGCAGTGGCCGCCGACCTGCACCCACATCCCGACCCGGGGGTGCAGCGTCAGCAGAACGGCCTGCTTGCTGGGGTCGACCACGATCGCGCTGGCCGTGATGTGGCCGGCCACGCACGTGCGCGATGTCGCGTCGGGGCGCGCGGCGAGGAAGGCCAGGAACGCCTGCTGCATAGCGCGCTGGGCACCAGCGGCGCCCTCGGAGCCGGCCATCTCCGTGATCAGCTCGACGGCGTCGGCGTGCAGTCGGCCGGGGGTGACCGTCGCGCCGCCGGCGTCCTCGCGCCCGACGGCCATGGCCTCGACGGTGCCGAGGCGGAACATGTCGTCAACCGATCCGCGGAACAGCGAGCGCGAGCCGATCGGGTCGTCGGTCAAAGTCAGCCCGCGGACGACGGCCACCGGCACGCCGCCGAGCTTGCCCTTGACCAAATCGCCCGCGGCGGCGAGCTCATCGGCGATCGCGACCTCGGTGACCGCCAGGACATTGCCGTGCTTGTCGGTGGCGCCGCGCACGTCATGCAGCGCAGTCAGCCCGGCGACGCCGATCGCGTTGTCGACGATGCCCGCGCGCCACGGCCGGCCCATCGAGTCGCTGATGACGATGCCCACGGTCACGCCGAGCAGGGCGCGCAGCCGATCGCGCAGGCGGCGGGCCGAGGCGTCCGGGTCCAGCGGCAGCAGCGCGATCTCGTCGGTGTTGACATTGGAGGCGTCGACGCCGGCCGCGGCCATCACCAGCCCGTGGCGGGTCTCGACGATGCGCAGCAGCCCGCGGCGGGCCACCACGCGGACGGTCTCGGACTCGATGGCGGCTTGCCGGACCTCCTCGCGCACCGCGGGGTCCTCGGCATCGACCACGATCAGCCGGCCCTCGGACTTGGAGATGATCTTCGAGGTGACGATCAGGACGTCGTCATCGCGCAGCCAAGGGGCGAGGCGGGCGATCTCGGCGGCCACGTCGTCGCCGGGCCGCACCTCCGGGAAGCCGTGGATAGGCAGCAATTCGATGCGGTCGACCGCGTGATCGCGGAACTCCCCGGCGGGGATGGTCGGCGGCTGCGTTGCCGGGCGTTGGGTCGGGGTCTCAGGCACGCGTGCTCTCCGCAAGGTCCAGGGCGGCCTGCACCATGGCGGCGCTGGCCTCGTCGTCGGTCATGTACAGCGGCACCGCGCGCACGGCGATGCCGTCCACCGCCGCCGTGTCGGTGTCGTGGATCAGCCAGCCGTCCAGCAGGCCGCCGGCCGAGCGGGCGCCGTAGTGCGCGGCCACGGCCTGGGCGCTGACCTCGACGCCGATCACGGGAAGGCACGAATCGGCCATGCCGCGCACCGGTGCGCCGCCGATGATGGGGGACAGCCCGATCACCGGGCCGGTGCGCTGGATGATCGCGTCCCGCACGCCCGGCACGGCCAGGATGGTGCCGATGCTGACCACCGGGTTGCTCGGGGCGAGCAGCAGCACATCGGCCTCGAGGATGGCCTCCAGCACGCCGGGAGCGGCCTGCGCGGACTCCAGGCCGACCTGCACGAAGGCGTACGCGGGGATCTCCGCGCGATAGCGCACCCACCACTCCTGGAAGTGGATGGCCCGGCGATTGCCGTTCTCGCCATCCACCACCACATGGGTCTCGCAGCGGTCGTCGGTCATCGGCAGCAGTCGCACGCCGGGCTTCCAGCGGTCGCAGAGCGCCGCCGTGACATCGGACAGCGGGTAGCCGGCGTCGAGCATCCGGGTGCGGACCAGATGCGTGGAGATGTCGAGGTCGCCCAGGCCGAACCAGGTCGGCTCGGCGCCGTAGAGGGCGAGCTGCTCCTTGATCCGCCACGTCTCGCCCTGCCGGCCCCACCCGCGCTCGGTGTCGCTGGCACCGCCGAGGGTGTACATGATGCTGTCGAGGTCCGGGCAGATCCGCAGCCCGTGCATCGTCACGTCGTCGCCGGTGTTCACGATCGCCGTGATCTCGGCGTCGGCCTCATCGGCCAACGCCGCCCGCACGCCCCCGAGGAAGCGCGCACCGCCGATCCCGCCCGCCAGCACCGTTACCCGCACGATGACTGAACCTACGCGAACCACGGCGCGTGCCCTGCTGTGGCTCTGCAGTCCGGCCCCGGCCCGCCAGCGCCTACTGTCCCGTTGGTGCGCACGACCACCCTCACCTGGCAGCAGGCGTGGTGGCTGTGCGGGATCCTCGCCGTCGCGCTGGTCGTCGCGCGGGTCGCCGTGGGCCAGCGCCCCTTGGGCGGGCGGGCCCGCTTCCTGATCGCCGCCGGCACCGAGATCTCGCTGCTGGCCGGGCTCGACGGGCTGTGGATCCTCGCCGGGCGCCCCACCGCCGCCGATCCCAACGGCGGCTTCGACCGGGCCCGGACGCTGATGCGCATCCAGCACGATCTGCTCCTGCCGCACGAGCAGGACCTGGTCAACGCCCTCGCCCCGCACCGGCTGCTGTCGCAGTTCTCCAACGTCTACTACGCCTCGATGCACTTCACGGTGATGGGCATCCTGCTGGTCTGGCTGTTCTGGCGGCACCGCGACCGCTACGCCGACATCCGCACCTGGATGGTCCTGTTCACCGCATGCGCGCTCTGCGTCCAGCTCGTCCCGGTCGCGCCGCCGCGCCTCATGCCGGAGCTCGGCTTCGTCGACGTCGCCAAGCTCTACGGCCAGTCCGTCTACGGCGGGATCGGCAACTTCCAGCCCGCGCAGTTCGGGGCGATGCCCTCGGTGCATGTCGGGTGGGCGCTGCTGATCGCCTACGCCGTCTGCACGATCAGCACCAGCCGCTGGCGCTGGATTGCCCTGGTCCACGCCGTCTGGATGTGCTTCGTGGTGGTCGCCACGGCCAACCACTGGTGGGGCGACGGGATTGTGGCCGCCGGGCTCCTGCTGATCGCGCGCGGGATCCAGCTGTCGGTGCGGTCGCTGCTGCGCCGCATCCGCTCCCGCTCCGCGGCCGAGGCGCCCGCAGATGCCGACGCCCCCGATGCCGCGCTGGTCTAGCCGCGAAGCGCGGCGCGGCGGGCCTTGAGCAGCGCGCCCACCTGGTGCATCTCGACCGACAGCGCCCCGAGCTCCACCGCCCGGGCCCGCAGGTGCGCCGGCAGGTCGTAGTGCCAGCGCCACGGGTGGTCCTGGTAGATCCGCCGCGGCAGGCCCAGCGCGTCGGCAAGGGCGTGCAGCTCATCGACGGTGTCGCCCAGGAGATGGCAGTAGTCGGTGTACCGCAGCCCGGCGTCGGGATAGTGGCGGACGGTGTCGACGTAGGTGGCCATGGCCGGTCCGACTGTGCCAGAGCAGACGGCCACGCCGCCGACCCGACGCCGTAGCTGACTTGCTTGTGAGCGGTCTACTGTTCGACGGATGAGCTGCGTGACGGCAACAGTTCCTCGAATCCTCTGCGGGCGCGCGTGATCACCTCGGTGCACATCGACGAGATGCCACCGACCGAGTCCGCGATCCGCCGCTCGCTGCGGCGGGCCCGCGACGGCGCGACGCTGAACGCCACCGAGGCCGCCGTGCTGATGGCGTGCCGCGGCGAGCAGCTCGAGGAGCTGTCGGGGATCGCGTCCCGCATCCGCGACGCCGGCCTGCTGGCTGCCGGCCGGCCTGGGGTCATCACGTACTCGCGCAAGGTCTTCATCCCGTTGACGCGCCTCTGCCGGGACAAGTGCCACTACTGCACCTTCGTGACGATCCCGCAGAAGCTGCCGTCGGAGTACCTCGAGATCGACGAGGTCGTCGCCATCGCCGCCGAGGGCGCAGCATTGGGCTGCAAGGAGGCCCTGTTCACCCTGGGCGACCGGCCCGAGGCGCGCTGGCCCCAGGCCCGCAAGTGGCTCGAGGAGCGCGGCTACGACTCCACGATCGACTACCTGCGCGCCTGCGCCATCGCCGTCCTCGAGCGGACCGGCCTGCTGCCGCACCTCAACCCCGGCGTCATGTCGTGGGAGGAGATGTCCCGCCTCAAGCCCGTCGCCCCGTCGATGGGGATGATGCTGGAGACCACCGCCCGCCGGCTGTTCACCGATAAGGGCGCCGTGCATTACGGCAGCCCGGACAAGGACCCGGATATCCGCCTGCGCGTGCTCGACGACGCCGGGCGCCTGTCGATCCCTTTCACCACCGGGATCCTCGTGGGAATCGGGGAGACCCGCGTCGAGCGGGCCGAGTCGATCATGGCGCTGCGGGCCTCGGCGCGGGAGTTCGGCGCGATCCAGGAGGTGATCATCCAGAACTTCCGGGCCAAGGAAGACACCGCCATGCGCCACGAGGACGACCTGGACCTCGAGGAGTACGTCGCGACGATCGCCGTCAGCCGGATCATGCTCGGCCCGACGATGCGCCTGCAGTGCCCGCCGAACCTGGTCGATCTGGCTGAGTGCGCCCGCCTGGTGCGCGCCGGCATCGACGACTGGGGCGGCGTGTCGCCGCTTACGCCCGATCACGTGAACCCCGAGCGTCCCTGGCCGCAGATCGATGCGCTCCGCGAGATCACGCTCGCCAACGGCTTCACCCTGCGCGAGCGGCTGACCGCCCACCCGCACTTCGTCCGCGACGAGACGCCCTGGCTGGACCCCCGCGTCGTGCCGCACGTCCGCGCACTGGCCGACGAGACGGGCCTGGCCCGCGAGGAGGTCAACCCGACCGGGCTGCCGTGGCAGGAGCCCGAGGCCGCGACGGTGTCCTCCGGCCGCGTCGATCTCTTCGAGGCCATCGACACCGAGGGCCGCCGAAAGGACCGCCGCTCGGACTTCTCCGACGTCTACGGCGACTGGTCGGTCATCGCCGATCGGGTCGCCCAGGCCTCAGCCCCCACCCGGCTCGGCGCCGACGTCACTGCGGCTCTGCGGGCCGCCGAGCGCAACCCCGGCGGGCTGTCCGACGCGCACGCCCTGGCTCTGATGACCGCCGAGGGCGACGCGCTCGACGCGCTGTGCAAGCTCGCCGACGACCTGCGCCGCGACGCCGTGGGCGACACCGTCACCTACATCGTCAATCGGAATATGAACTTCACCAACGTCTGCTACGTCGGCTGCCGCTTCTGCGCCTTCGCCCAGCGGGCCAACGACGCCGACGCGTACACCCTGTCGATGGACGACATCAAGGCCCGCGTCCGCGAGGCCTGGGAAGACGGCGCGACCGAGATCTGCGCGCAGGGCGGCATCGACCCGGCCCAGCCCGCCGATATCTACTTCCAGCTCGCCCGGGCGGTGAAGGAGGCGGTGCCGGAGATGCACCTGCACGCCTTCAGCCCGATGGAGGTCGTCACTGGCTCCGCGCGCACCAACCTGTCCATCCGCGACTGGCTCGCCGCGGCCAAGGAGGCCGGGCTCGACTCGATCCCCGGAACCGCCGCGGAGATCCTCGACGACGACATCCGCTGGATCCTCACTAAGGGCAAGCTGCCGACCAGCGCGTGGATCGACGTCATCACCACCGCGCACTCCCTCGGGATCCCCTCGACGGCCACGATGATGTACGGCCACGTCGACGCGCCGCACCACTGGGTCGCGCACATCAAGCTGATCGGCCAGCTCCAGGACGAGAGCGGCGGCTTCACCGAGTTCGTGCCGCTGCCGTTCGTCCACACCCAGTCGCCTATCTATCTCGCCGGCGTGGCCCGGCCTGGCCCGACGATCCGGGACAACCGGGCGGTGCATGCGATGGCGCGCATCCTGCTGCACGGCCGCATCAGCAACATCCAGACCAGCTGGGTGAAGCTGGGCGATGACGGCATGCGGATGATGCTGTCCGGCGGCGTCAACGACCTGGGCGGCACGCTGATGGAGGAGACCATCAGCCGGATGGCCGGGTCGCTGCACGGCTCGCGCCGCTCGGCGGCCGAGCTCGAGGCGATCAGCGCGAGCATCGGGCGCCCGGTCCGGCAGCGCACGACGACGTATGGCGAGGTGCCGGCGTCGATCGCCGCCGCGTCCCATAGGCAGCGAACCATGCTGCCGCTGTCAGCGGTCTGACCGCATCCCGCCCGGTTTCAGGTGATTCGGGCCGCTGCTGGGCGCCCAGAAGTAGCGGAAATGTCACCTGGGGCGCTGCGTAGCAGACTGCGGCTTGACGAACCGGTAACGACACGGGTGTAATTCTCTGCATGTCGTCACGGGGATTGTTGGGCAACAGCAGGGAGTCGTGGTGATCGACGCTCAGGAAAGCTTCGGCGGTGGCGAGGATCTCGACTCGCTGCTCGGACTGCCAGACGAGATGAGTTGGCACGAGCGCGCTCTGTGCGCCCAGACCGATCCAGAGGCCTTCTTCCCCGAGAAGGGCGGCTCGACCCGCGAGGCCAAGCGCGTCTGCACGGGGTGCGAGGTGCGCTCGGAGTGCCTGGAGTACGCACTGGCCAACGACGAGCGCTTCGGTATCTGGGGCGGCCTGTCCGAGCGCGAGCGCCGTCGGCTAAAGCGCCTCGCTGGCTGAGTAGCTCGACACTCGGGCGCGAGGCGCCTCGGCTAGTACTGCGGCTCGCGGGCTAGCTAGCTGAGCGGCGGGTCGATCTCATCGGGGTCGACACCGAGCAGGTAGGCCAGGCGGTCCACGACCACCTCGAGCACCAACTCGCTGAGGTCCTCGGGATCGAAGGCCCGGGACTCCAGCGGCCGGCGGTAGATGACGATCATCGGCCGCCCGGTGGCATTCGCGTCGGCGGCCAGGACCCGGCCGAGCGGGATCATCGCATCGTCGACGATCTCGCTGTCGTAGCCGTCCTCGACACCCAGGGCCAGCACCTGCGGGACGTCCTCGACGGCGAACTCCACCTCGGCCAGCTGCTCGCCCCACTGGGGGTCGAGGTGGGCGATGGCGTCCAGCACCAGCTCGTCGAAGATCTGCGCCGGCGTGCGCGACATCGGCAGTGTGCTGGGCGCGAGGCTCCGGCGCAGGCCCCGGCCGCGCCGATCGCGGCGGCGGCGCCGGTCGGTTCCCGGCTGGCCCGGGCGGCTGGGTGGAACAGGGGTGTCCATTGAGCCACAGCCTAACGGCGCGCCGGTCGGCCGGGCGCGGTTTCGGCGGGCGTCGCGGCTTCGGGCCATCGGCGCGCCTGGTGAGCCAGGGCGCATGCTGCGGCTAGTGTCCGCCGCTGTGAAGCACGTGCGACGGTGCACCCGGGCCGGCTGCGGCCGGTCGGCCGTGGCGACGCTCACCTATATCTACTCCGACTCCACGGCAGTGGTCGGCCCGCTCGCCACCTTCGCCGAGCCGCACTCCTACGACCTCTGCGAGCAGCACGCACTGGGCCTCACGGTGCCCCGCGGCTGGGAGGTCCTGCGCCACGAGGGCGAGTTCCCGGCCCCGATTCCCCAGGTCGACGATCTGCTGGCGCTGGCCGACGCCGTGCGCGAGGCCGCCCGCCCGGATTCACCGCGCCCGGAGCCCGTGGCGACCGCTACCGGCCGCCGAGGCCACCTGCGCATCGTCCCGCCGACCCTGTAGCCCCGCGTTCGCCGCCTCGTCACGAGGAGGCGGCCCGATACGCGGGCTGGTACTCGGTACCCTCGCGAGGGCCCGTGACCACCCGGTCGTGGCCTGAGGAGAGGTCGTCCCGCTGATGGTGTCGCTCACGAGCCTCGTCAAGGCCTACGACGTCCGCGGCGTCGTCCCCGATCAATTCGACGAGCAGATCGCCGCCGCGCTGGGCGCGGCGTTCGTGGCCGTCGTCGGGGCCACCGCCATCGTGACCGCGCACGACATGCGCGAATCCGGGCCCGGGCTCGCCGCGGCCTTCGCCCGGGGCGCGATGGGCGCCGGCGCGGATGTCATCGAGATCGGCCTCGCCTCGACCGACGGGCTGTACTTCGCGTCGGGCCACCTCGACCTTCCCGGCGCGATGTTCACCGCCAGTCACAACCCCGCGCAGTACAACGGGATCAAGCTCTGCCGGGCCGGCGCATCGCCCGTGGGTGCGGAATCGGGCCTGATCGCCATCCGCGAGCTCGCCGAGCAGTACCTCGAGAACGGCCTCCCCGAGGCGGCCGCGACGCCCGGGTCGCTGCGCCAGCAGAACCTCCTGGGCGACTACGCGCGCTACCTGCGCGGGCTCGTCGACCTGTCCGGCATCCGCCGGCTCAAAGTCGTCGTCGACGCCGGCAACGGCATGGGCGGCTTCACTGTCCCGGCCGTGCTGGGCGATCAGCTGCAGCCCGCCCTGCCCTTGGACATCGTCTCCCAGTACTTCGAGCTCGACGGCTCGTTCCCCAACCACGAGGCCAACCCGCTGGAGCCCGCCAACCTGGTCGACCTGCAGCGCCGAGTGGTCGAGGTTGGGGCGGATATCGGGATCGCGTTCGACGGCGACGCCGATCGCTGCTTCGTCATCGACGCCGCCGGGGACCCCGTGTCGCCCAGCGCCATCACCGCCCTGGTGGCCGTCCGCGAGCTGGCCAAGGACCCGGGCGCCTCGATCATCCACAACCTGATCACGTCGCGCGCGGTGCCCGAGATCGTCGCCGAGCACGGCGGCGTCCCCGTCCGGACCCGCGTCGGCCACTCCTACATCAAGGGCGAGATGGCGCGCACCGGCGCTGTGTTCGGCGGCGAGCACTCGGCCCACTACTACTTCCGCGACTTCTGGAAGGCCGACACCGGCATGCTGGCCGCAATGCACGTGCTGGCCGCCCTGGGCGAGCAGCCCGGCACACTGGCCGCGCTGACCGAGCAGTACAGCCGCTACGCCGCATCGGGAGAGATCAACTCCACCGTCGACGACCAGGCCGCGCGGGTCGCCGCCGTCCGCGCCGCCTACACCGAGCGCGCGTCGGATATCGACGAGCTCGACGGGCTGACCATCAGCCTGGGCGACGGCTCGTGGTTCAACGTCCGCGCCTCGAATACCGAGCCGCTGCTGCGCCTGAATGTCGAGGCCGGCACGCCCGGGCAGATGGCGGCGCTGCGCGACGATGTGCTGGGCCTCATCCGCGGCTGATGCGCATGATCAGCCCGCCGCGAACGACAGGGAAGTAGGAGCACCATGCCCGATCCGATGATCGATGCCGATCTGCTGGCCATCCTGGCCTGCCCCAGCGACGACCACGCCCCGCTGCGCCTCTCCGGCGAGACCCTGGTGTGCACGCACTGCGCCTCGGTGTTCCCGATCCGCGACGGCATCCCGGTGCTGCTCATCGACGACGCGACGCCCGGGCCCAACGGGATCGGGCACGCCGCCGCCTCTGAGGCACCCGCCTCCGAGACAGCCGCCGCGGACTCGGCCGCGCCGTGACCCCCGCCTTCGATGAGGACGTGCTCGGCGATCCGGCGCTGATCGCGCTGCGCGACCCGGCCGCGGTGCTGATGGAGCTGGCCGGCGCCGGCGCGTCGATCCGGCGCGCGGTCACCGTCGCCCCGGAGTGGATCACCGAGGACCTGCGCTCGATCGGGACGCCGCGGGCGATCCTCATCGCCAACGACGCCCCGGGCTCGCTGCTGGTCGATGTGGTCACCGCGATCGCCGCCGGCGGCGCGCCGGTCACCGCTTGGGAGCAGGACGAGCCGCCGCGCTGGGCCGGACCGGGCGACGCGCTGCTGGTTGCCTCGGCCGACGGCTGGGCCCCCCGGCTGTCCCGGCTGGTCGAGCTCGCCGCCCGTCGCGGCATGGCCATCGCCGTCGCCGCCCCGGCCCAGACGCCGCTGGAGGCCGCCGCCC
>JAOPVO010000285.1 GCA_025966155.1 Pseudonocardiales bacterium | reverse complement strand
ACGGCACTGCGGTCAGCTCGGCGGACGAGAGGCCCGACAGGAGCACGATGAAGATGATGATCGTCGTGGTCATGTAGAGCGTCACGGCGCCGCGCAGGAAGTCCAGGCGCGGGCTGCGGTAGCCGGTCGCCACCGCAAAGGCGCTGACCAGGAGGCTGATGACGGCGAGGGCATTCGACTCGACCGTGAAGTAACTGAAGAAGTTGCCCCAGGCGAACCGGTCGCGCTCGCCCAGCGTGGCGATCTCAGTGATCACGGCGCTGAATCCCAGAAAGGCGAAAAGGACCTTGACGATGATCAAGGTGTTTAGCCGGCTCATCTTCTCACCTCGAGGGGCGTCTGTCTTCATGCTGACGGGCTCGGCCGAGCACGCGGGCAGATGCTAGCGCCGCCCGCGTGATAGGTGCCCGGAGTAGGTTGGCTGCTACCGAGGCTCTTTCGCACGCCGGCCGCCATTGCCGGCCTCGCCCCCGGTGCACACGACGGCTCACGCCGGTTCGGAGCTTCCCGATGACCCAAGGAAACCGCCCGTCCACGTCCGCACTGGCCACCCCGTGACCGCCGCGCTCGATGCCGATGCCGGCGTGGTCGCCGAGGGCGAGGCGTGCGTCGCCTGCGGTCACCCGACCGCTGCCCACGACACCATCTCGTTGCGCTATTGCGCCGGCACGCAACTCAATGCACTGACCCGCTCCTGCATCTGCCCGCAGCCCAAGTAGCGCCGCACCGCAAGCAGCCGGCTCGTCGCGGGTCGAGCCGCCGCGAGTTGGGTTCGCCACATGCGCTTGGGTCGGTGGTGCGGGTAGGCGGGGCGGGCCGCTAGCCTGCCCGCCGTGCCCAGCTTCACGATGGTGATGAGCCACCGCCCCGGCCGCGAGGGCGAGCCGCCCCGCGATGGCCACGTGCCCGCATACGTGGCAATGGAGTACCTGACCGAGGCATACCACCTGGCGCTGGCGACGTGGTGCGGGCGGGTCGTCACCCCGCACGAGATGGCCATCGTGCACGTCGAGGCCGATTTCCGCCGCGAGGTCTTCGTCGGCGCGGCGGAGTTCGACACCGAACTGGCTGCCCTCGGGCGGACGTCGATCACCCTGTCCATCACACTGCGCCAGTCCGGGGCCGACGCCGTGGTCGCGCGGATGGTGCTCGCGCACGTCGCCGACGGCCGGGCGGGATCCAGCCCCTTCGCCGACGATCAGCGGGCGCTGCTGGAAGCCGCGCTGGCTGACTCCGCGCCCGTCTAGCTCCTGGCGGCTCGCGCCCCGGACATGCGCACAGTAAATTAGCGCACTATGCTACTCATTCCAGTTCGATGCGGCAGTCGCGCTGAGGCCCAGGAATCCTGGAGCGGCCCGCGCCGTTCACCTCAGATGCCGACAATCGAGCTCGATATCTACTCCGACGTCATCTGCCCGTGGTGCTACATCGGGAAGCGGAAGATGGAGATCGCCCTCGCGCAGCATGCGGAGTCCGGCGGGCCGGAGGTGGCGGTTCGGTGGCGCCCGTTCCTGCTGAACCCCGACTACAGCGGGCCCAGTCGACCCACATCGGAGTACCTGGCCGAGCGGTTCGGTGCCGGTGCGGCGTCCATGGCCGCGCAGGTCACGGCGGTCGCGGCCACAGTGGGGCTGTCGTACCGGATGGATCGCTCCCTCATCGCCGACACCCGGGCGGCCCACCAGCTGTCCGATGCGGCCTTCGCCGAGGGCGGGCCGGCCGTCCAGGGCGCGGTCACCGAGGCGCTGCTGCGCTCGCACTTCGTGGAGGGCCTCGACGTCGCCGACCACGCGGTGCTGGACCGGATCGGGCGCGACGGCGGCCTGAGCGACCGGGCCGTCGACCGCGCGCTGCAGGCCCCCGAATCCGCAGCCGAGATCGAGCACGAGATCGCCCATGCCCGCGCCATCGGGGTCAGCGCCGTCCCGACGTTCGTCGTCGGCGGCCGCTACGGGGTCTCCGGGGCGCAGGACCCGTCGGTGCTGCTGGAGCTGCTCAGCCGTGGAGCCTGACGCCGCGCATCGATAGCCGGCCGGCCCGGGTCCGGCAGGGTCGGCATCTCCAGGCCCGGTGCTCGGCCGAGCAGGACCCCGCGGGTCATCGCCGAGCGGCCGAATCGGGCCTGGATGCCATCGACGGCGGCGTCCAGGGTGCTGCCGGCGAATAGACCGAGCGGCAGCTCCAGCTGGTCGCCGTCATCGTCCTCGAGGTTGGTCAGCGATACCCCCACCAGTGTGAGCCCGCTGGCGTATATGAGCGGCGCCGCCTCGTCCAGCAGCGCCTTGGCGACCCCGAGCAAAATCGCGGTGCTGTCGGTCCGGGCGGGCAGGGTGCGCGAGCGGGTCGCCCGGGTGAAGTCGTCGAAGCGCAGGCGCAGCACGACCGTCCGGCACCGCCGGTCCGCCCCGCGCAGCCGGCCGCAGACGCGGTCGACCAAGGCGGTCAATGACGCCTCGATATCGGGCAGGTCCGTTCGTCGTCGGCCCAGGGCCCGCTGGGCCCCGATGGACCTCCGCCGCCGACCGGCGACCACCGGCCGGGGATCGCGATTGTGGGCCAGGGCGTGAAGCTGCCGCCCCACTCCGCGTCCGAGCATCGTGACCAGCGTGCTCTCGTCGAGCGCGGCGACATCGCGCACGGAGTAGAGCCCGCGCTGGGCCAGCTTGTCCGCGGTCACGGCGCCGACGCCCCAAAGCGCCCGCACCGGCAGCGGGTGGAGGAACTCCAGCTCGCCATCGACGGGCACATCGAGCAGGCCGTCGGGCTTGGCCTGGGCGCTGGCCACCTTGGCCAGGAACTTGGTGCGCGCGATGCCGACGGTGATCGCCAGCCCCACCCGCTCGCGCACCTCCTGCCGCAGTCGGGTGGCGATCTGCACCGGCGAGCCCGAGACCGCGCGCAGCCCGCCGACGTCCAGGAAGGCCTCGTCGATCGAGATGCCCTCGACGAGGGGGGTCGTGTCGTGGAACACCTCGAACACCGCGCGGCTGGCCTCGGTGTAGGCGGCGAACCGCGGCGGCACCACGATCGCGCCGGGGCACAGCCGACGGGCCTGGGCACCGCCCATGGCCGTCTTCACCCCCATCGCCTTCGCCTCGTAGCTGGCCGCGAGCACGACTCCGCCGCCGACGATGACCGGGCGCCCGCGCAGCCGCGGGTCGTCGCGCTGCTCGACCGACGCGTAGAACGCATCAAGGTCGGCATGCAGGATGTGGCCCGAGCGCGGCATACCGGCACGCTCGCACGGCCCACCGACAGGTACCGCATGCACGTCACACCCAGGGAGCACGTGCGGCTGCCGCTCGCAGCGGCCGCCGACCTTGCCCGCCGTCGGCTGGCTCGCGGCGCGCGCCTTGGCGCAACCGAGGCGATTGCCTATATCTGCGACGAGGTCTGCGAGATGGCCTGGGACGGCCTTCCGCTAGCCGACGTCATCTCTGCCGCACAGAGCCTGCTATCACCGGGCCAGTTGCTGGACGGGGTGGCCAATCTCGTTCCGCTCGTGCAGGTCGAGGCGCTCTTCCCGTTCGGGTCGGTGCTCGTGCACGTGCCGGCGCCCTTCGGCCCGCCGGACCCGGACGGTACCGGGGCAGTTCGCGCCGCGCGCGGCACGATCCAGCTCGCGCCCGGGCGGGAGCGGGTCCAGGTGGCGATGCGCAACTCCGGCCCCGCGCTCGGTCTGGGTGTCCTCCCACTTCCCGCTCAGCGAGGTCAACCCGGCCCTGGACCTGGACCGGGATGCGGCCCGCGGACTGCGCCTGGACGTGCCGGCCGGGGAGGCCATCGAGATACCCGCCGGCGCGTCGATCGACGTCAAGGCGGTCCGCACCGGGGCGGAGGACCGGGCATGAGCGCATGGCTGGAGCGCTCGGACTACGCGCGCCGGTACGGCCCGACGACGGGCGACCGCGTCCGCCTGGCCGATATCATGCTATGGGTCGAGGTCGAGTCCGATGACACCGAGCCGGGCGTCAATCTGCACTCGCTGATTAAGGGCTGGCGCTCGGTGCCGATGAACGCCGCCTTCCTGGCGCGCGGCTCGTCCGCGTCGACATCGCTGCTCGAGGAGGCGGCGATGGCCGGGGCCGGCGGGTACAAGGTCCACGAGGACTGGGGCGCGGCGCCCATCCATATCGATAGCTGCCTGACTGTCGCCGAGCAGGTCGACCTGCCGGTTGCGCTGCACACCGACACCCTGAACGAGACGGGCTATCTGTCCGACACACTGGAGGCGCTCGCCGGCCGCACGGTGCACGCGTATCAAGTCGAGGGCGGCGGCGGGCACCCCGATCTGCTCCAGATCGTGTCCGGCGCCGAATGTGATCCCTAGCTCCACCACGCCGACCCTCCGGCTGACCCCGGCCACCGCCG
>JAOPVO010000069.1 GCA_025966155.1 Pseudonocardiales bacterium | reverse complement strand
GGCCTGAGTGGGCCATGGAACACCCCGCCGCTCCCGCGCAGGTCCGAGATCAAGCCGATTCCGGCCGTAGAATCCCATTCCGTGATCCGACTCGACAACGTGCGAAAGCTCTATCCGACGAGCTCGCGCCCCGCGCTGGACGGGGTGACGATCGAGATCGAGAAGGGCGAGTTCGTCTTCCTGATCGGTCAGTCCGGCTCCGGCAAGTCGACGATCCTGCGGCTGCTGCTCCGCGAGGAGCTGGCCACCGGCGGCAGCGTCATCGTCGACGGCAAGGACATCGAGAAGATGCCGGCGCGCAAGGTGCCGGAGCTTCGCCGCCGCATCGGCACGGTGTTCCAGGACTTCCGGCTGCTGCAGAAGAAGTCCGTCTACGAGAATGTCGCCTTCGCCCTCGAGGTCATCAACAAGCCGCAGAAGTACATCACCCGCGCGGTGCCGGAGGTGCTGGAGCTGGTCGGGCTCGAGGGCAAGGCCAATCGCAAGCCCAACGAGCTGTCCGGCGGCGAGCAGCAGCGTGTTGCCATCGCCCGCGCCTTCGTCAACCGCCCGCTGCTGCTGCTGGCCGACGAGCCCACGGGCAACCTCGATCCCGACACCAGCCAGGGGATCATGAGCCTGCTCGAGCGCATCAACCGCACCGGCACGACGGTGGTCATGGCCACTCACGACAACAACATCGTCGACGCCATGCGCCGGCGCGTCATCGCCCTGGAGTTCGGCAAGGTCGTCCGCGACCAATCCCGGGGCGTCTACGGCGTCGGCCGCTAAAGCCCGCTCGAACCCTGATGGTCCCGCGACCCGCCCAGTCGCCGGACCGATCCGGAGCACGTGCCGCGCGCAGGCACACAAGAACGTCTGCGCCGTCGCCCGCTCCCTGACCTTGAGGAACACATGCGTCCCAGCTTCCTGATCTCCGGCGTGATTAGCGGTCTGCGCCGAAATCTCAGCATGACCCTCGCGCTCCTGCTCGTGACGATGGTGTCGCTGACCTTCGTCGGCGCCGCCCTCCTGTCGCGGCTATGGATCAGCGAATTCCGCCAGACCTACGAGAACCGCCTGAATGTCTCGGTGTACCTGCGCGATGACATCACCGAGGACCAGCTCGCGGCGCTGCGCACGGAGCTTGCCGCCGACGACATGGTCAAGTCGGCCACCTACATCTCCGCCGACGAGGCCTTCCAGCGCGGCAAGCAGGTGCTCGACCCGGCGACGGCGGAGTTCCTGACCCCGGGCGTCCTGCCGGCGTCGTTCACCGTCGAGCTGGTCGATCAGCTCGAGAACTACGACGCGGTGGCGGCGAAGTACTCGGCGACGGTCGGCGTTGATCAGGTGCAGAACCAGGACGATGCGCTTAAGACGCTGCTGCTGCTGTTCCAACGGGTCCAGAGCGCGGCGCTCGTGGCCGCGATCATCGTGGCGTTCGCCGCGCTGCTGCTGATGTTCAACACCGTGCGGATCGCGGCCAGCCAGCGCCGCACGGAGACGGGCATCATGCGCCTGGTCGGGGCGACGCGCTGGATGGTCGAGCTGCCGTTCATCATCGAGGCGATGATCGCCACGCTGGTCGGCGGGATCCTGGCGATCGCGGCGCTGGCGATCGGCAAGGTCGCGCTGTTCGACCGGGTGCTCAACGAGCAGATCGGCTCCGGCGTCCTGCCGCAGCTGGACCTCAACGACATCCTCATCTACGGCGGAGGGGCGTCGATCGCGGGCATCCTGATCGCCGCGCTGACCGCATGGGCGACGCTGCGGATCGCGGTTCGGCTCTAGGCGCAGGCCGCGGGTCCGCGTGCGCTACTAGAGTGGGCGCGTGGATACCGGCTCCAATCGTCCCGAGCAGAAGCGCAAGGTCATCGCGCAGAACCGCAAAGCTCGCCACGATTACGCGATCCTCGACACGTTCGAGGCGGGCCTCGTGCTGCTCGGAACCGAAGTGAAGTCCCTCCGCGAGGGCCGGGCGTCCCTGGTCGACGGGTTCGCCACGATAGACAACGGCGAGATCTTCCTGCGCGGCGTGCACATCCCGGAGTACCTGCGCGGCAGCTGGACCAACCACGAGCCGCGGCGCACGCGCAAGCTGCTGCTGCACAAGGCCGAGATCCTCCGGCTGATCGGCAAGACCAAGGAGAGCGGCCTGACGCTGGTGCCGCTCGCGCTGTACTTCACCGAGGGCAAGGTCAAGGTCGAGATCGCCCTGGCCAAGGGCAAGAAGTCGTACGACAAGCGCCAGGATCTCTCCAAGCGCGACGCCGACCGCGAGGTCAGCCGGGCGCTGGGCCGCCGCGCGAAGGGCATGGACTGAGCGCGCGCGAGCCCCTCATGCGTCCATCCGGGCCGATGTCCGGCCTTCAGGCGATGCAGCAGGAATCGGCGCAGCGGGACGCTCTGCACCAGCGCCCGCTCGATCCGGTGGCCACGCCGGCGATGGATGCTCTGATGGAGTCGGGGCCGGCCGTGCTCTACCGGATCTCCCTCGCCGCACGGGCCGTGGACTACATCAGCCCCAACGTCGTCGACGTCATCGGGCTGACCGCCGATATGGCCACCGCCGACCCCGGCGTGCTCGTCGCCCGGATCCATCCCGACGATCTGACGCGGGTGCGGCGGGGGCAGGCGGCGGTATGCCGCGAGGACGCAGGCGTCATCGAGTACCGCATCCGGGATCTGCGCGGGCGGTGGATGTGGGTGCGCGATCACCTGACGCTGGTGCGCGATGGCTCCGGGGCCCCGCTGCAGATCGTCGGCGTGGTCGTCGACGTCACCGAGGACCGCAGCTTCGCGCTGACCCTGCGCCGCGAGCACTCGCAGCTGGCCCAGCTGCTGGAGATGATGCCGGTCGGGGTGGTGGTGGTCGACGCCCGCACGCGGCGCATCCTGATCGGCCAGCGGGCCGTCGCCGCGCTGGTGGGGGAGATCCGCACCGACCTGTTCGCCCAGGATCTCGAGCGCTACGGCGGCTACTGGCCCGGCACCGACGACGAGCTCGGCCTG
>JAOPVO010000280.1 GCA_025966155.1 Pseudonocardiales bacterium | reverse complement strand
GAGATCGATCCCTTCGCCCTGCACGAGCGTGGAGTCGACATCGAGGACGACCAGCCGCTTGGCCCGGCGGCGCAGCCCGGCTGCCTCGACCGCGATGTCGATCCCGGTCTGAGCGGCGGACTGCGACAGGGCGACCCGCAGCGGCGCGGTCTCGACCCCGGACACGATCAGCTCGAGGCTGCTGACCGGCTCGTGGGCCAGCTGGATGATCGAATCGATGTTGCCGCCGCAGTGGGCGATGGACTGGGCGACCTCGCTGATCGCGCCGGCTCGCAATGGCCGGCCGACCAGGATCACGTGATGGCGCCCGGCCCGGTTCGGGCGCGGCGAGACTGTGGCGTCAGGTAGGTCGGACTCGACCATCTCGGCCTCGACGCCGAGCGCGGTGCAGGCGGTGGTGACGCCCCGGCGGATCGTGGCGAGGTCGCCGCGCGCACTGAGCAGGACACCGAGGGTCAGGCGGCCGCGGATGACCACCTGCTCGACATCGAGGATCTCGACGTCGTGGCCGGCCAGTGCGGCGAACAGCGCCCCGGTTACTCCCGGCCTATCGCGGCCAGTGACCGTCAGCAGGAGGCAGGTGGCATTCATAGGGCAGTACCTGGCACACCATTCGCCTCCGGGCCCCGCAATACGCGGAGGCCTCGGCGGCGAGACGGATCAGCCGGACGACGGATCGGTGTCCTTGGCGCCCTGGCGCGGCCCATCGCTGGCGACGAGCTTCTCCAAGGGGCGCGAGCGGATCCGTCCACCCGCGTGGGCGTCGTGCTCCAGCTGCTCGAGCATGTGCGGGTAATGCAGCTCGAACGCCGGGCGCTCGGAGCGGATCCGCGGGATGGACGTGAAGTTGTGCCGCGGCGGCGGGGAGGACGTAGCCCATTCAAGGGAGTTGCCGTAGCCCCACGGGTCGTCCTCGGTGACGATCTCCCCGAATCGGTAGGACTTGTAAAGGTTGTAGACGAACGGGAGCAGCGAGGCGCCGAGCAGGAATGACCCAAGCGTCGAGATCGTGTTCAGCGTCGTGAATCCGTCGCTGGGCAGGTAGTCGAAGTATCGGCGCGGCATGCCCTCGTTACCCAGCCAGTGCTGGACCAGGAATGTGCCGTGGAAGCCGAAGAAGGTTGTCCAGAAGTGCACCTTGCCGATGCGCTCGTCCATGTAGCGGCCGGTGAACTTCGGGAACCAGAAGTACACGCCGGCGTACACCGCGAACACGATGGTGCCGAACAGCACGTAATGGAAGTGGGCGATGACGAAGTAGGAGTCGGACACGTGGAAGTCGATCGGCGGGCTGGCCAGGAGCACGCCGGACAGGCCGCCGAAGAGGAACGTCACCAGGAAGCCGAGGGAGAACAGCATCGGCGTCTCGAAGGTGATTTGCCCCTTCCACATCGACCCGATCCAGTTGAAGAACTTGATCCCGGTCGGCACCGCGATGAGGAATGTCAGCAGCGCGAAGAACGGCAGGAGAACGCCGCCGGTGACGAACATGTGGTGAGCCCAGACCGTGAGGCCCAGCGCCGCGATGGCCACCGTCGCGAAGATCATGCCCTTGTAGCCGAACAGCGGCTTGCGGCTGAAGACCGGGATGATCTCGGTGACGATGCCGAAGAACGGCAGCGCAATGCTGTAGACCTCGGGGTGGCCGAAGAACCAGAAGAGGTGCTGGAACAGCAGCGCCCCGCCGTTGGCCGGGTCGAAGACCTGCGCACCGAAGTGGCGATCGACGAACAGCACCAGCAGCGCCGCGGTGAGGATCGGGAACGCCAGCAGCACCAGGATGCTGGTGACCAGGATGTTCCAGGTGAAGATCGGCATGCGGAACATGGTCATGCCGGGGGCGCGCAGCGTCAGCACCGTCGTGATCATGTTGACGCCACCGAGGATCGTGCCCAGGCCCGAAACCGCGAGGCCCAGGATCCAGAGGTCCGCACCGACGCCAGGGGTATGGGTGATGTCCGAGAGCGGGCTGTAGGCGGTCCAGCCGAAGTCCGCGGCGCCGCCGGGGACGATGAAGCCAGAGGTCGCCATCAGGGCACCGGCGAGGTACAGCCAGTAGGAGAAGGAGTTCAGCCGCGGGAAGGCGACATCCGGGGAGCCGATCTGCAGCGGCAGGACCAGGTTCGCGAAGGCGAAGACGATCGGCGTCGCGAAGAACAGCAGCATGATCGTGCCGTGCATCGTGAAGAGCTGGTTGTACTGCTCGGGCGACAGGAACTGCGCGCCCGGTCGAGCCAGCTCGGCGCGCATGATCAGCGCCATGAGGCCGCCGAGGGCGAAGAACGCGAACGACGTCACGAAGTACATGCGCCCGATCAGCTTGTGATCCGTCGTACGCAGCAGCAATAGGAACATCGAGCCCTTGCTGGGCCGCCGCTCCGGATGAGGGCGCGTAACGATCGGCGTCGGCTCCAGGAGAGTAGCCACCAGACCTCCAGCTCAGCAGTCGGAAAGACGGACCGCGGCAACGAGGTCCACCGCGAAGGATAGATGGTCCAGGCGTTGTGCGCGGCACCGGGCAGGCGCCTGCTGCGCGGTCGTACCCGCGCTCATTCCTGTGTCAGCCCGAGCCCGGCCCCGACCACAGTCATCTGGTACTCGAAGTACGCCTCGTAGTCGTGGATGACGTTGTTCAGATGGCCGAATAGCTCGAAGCTGATGCTCCCCACGAGCTGCGTCCAGGCCATGATCACCCGGCCGGACGCGCCGAGGGACAGCGTCGGGGCCATCGCATCGCGCAGTGCCGTCAGGTCGGCTGCGACCGAGCCCGGGAGGATTGGGTCGACTTCCGCTCCGGCTGCCCCTGCCGCACCAGCTATCGCGATCAGCCGGAGCGGGATCCGCGCGGCCGGGTCGATCGTGTCCGTCGGCGCCTGATAGCCCGGCACCGGGCTGCCGAAGAT
>JAOPVO010000271.1 GCA_025966155.1 Pseudonocardiales bacterium | reverse complement strand
ATCGAACTGCTCCGTCCCGGTCAAGGATGGTTCTCAAACGACGCGAAAGGCGGGGGATGGGTGCCGGCGGCCACCGACAACCCCGTGCATGAGCTCGCTGCGCCGGCGCGCTGAGGCGCGGAGATCTGCCGGCCGCACTTCTTGGTGAGCACTGCACGCTCGATCACGAGCGCCCCGCGACGATGAATGGAAGCGCAGGCATAGCCGATCACTACGCTGCGGGCCATGAACCCTGACGCCGCGGCCGAGATACAGGCTCAGATCGTCCGCCTCGCGCAACAGATCGAGGAACTGCGGGCGGGCGCCTCCGTGGCGCTCGATGTGGTGGATGGCCACTCGCGCCATCTCGCGGACCTGTCCGGCGCGTTCGGCTCGGTATCCGCCGGACACAGCGCCTGGCTGGCCGACCTTCAGGCCGCGGCCGACGTGTCGGCGGCCAGGACGAACTCGCACGAGGCGCAGCTCGCCACGCAGGGCGAGACCATCGCCGCCCTCCCGCATGGGACCGTGCCCGGCCCGCACATAGGTGCCGGCGGAGCCGCCGCCGCGATTGCGACAACCCAGAATGTCTGGGCGGTCATGAGGTACCTGGAATCCCCCGCGGTCGGGCACCCCGACGACGTGCTGATCTCGGTGGTGCTGTGCACCGTCGACCGGCCCGCGAGCCTGCGGGCCGCCATCTCCTCGGTGCTCGCTCAGCGTCACCGGAACCTCGAGCTGATCGTCGTCGACAACGGCGGCGGCGCCGCGACGGCTGCGGTACTCGACGCCGTCTCGGACAGTCGGCTCATTCGCGTGGCTGCCGGCGAGGCTCAGATGCGTCGCGGGGCGGCAGCGGCGCGCAATCTCGGCTTGTCGCACGTCAGCGGTGAGATCGTTGCGTACCTGGACGACGACAACCTCATGGACCCGGGTTGGCTGCACGCTGTGGCCTGGGCCTTCCGACGGTGGCCCGACACCGAACTGCTCTACGGCGCCCGGATCGTCGACGACGGCGCCGCGGCAGCGGGCCTGGCGACCGGCGCCATGCCGGGACTGCAATTCGACGAGTGGGACAGGCAGCGGATCGAGGCCGGGAACTACATAGATATGAACGTGATCGCCCACCGACGGGGACTTGCCGCCGCGCGCTTCGACGAGACCGTTCATGGCGCAGACGACTGGGAGATGCTGCTGCGGGCCACAGCGATGCGCGATCCGCTGGCGCTGCCCGCCATCGCCTGCATCTACCGCACCGACGCGGCCGACCGGCTGAGCGAACGCGGCGGACGACCCGACATGCTCAGATCCATCCGGTCGACCGCGTTCACCGCTCGGCCGCTGCGGGTCCTCTCGCACAACGCCATGTTCCCGCTGCTGTCCGAGACGTACATCCACGAGGAGATGCTGGCCCTCAAGCAGTCCGGCGCGACGATCGCCTTCAGCGCGTCGCAGGTCTCCGTATCGCCCTTTGCGATCGAGGAGCCGATCTACGACGACCTGCTCGCCGGCGTGCGCGCACTCCGGCCCGACGTCATATTCATGTACTGGGCGACCCATGCCGCCGAAGCACTTGCCCAGCTCGAGGGCTTGGGCATCCCCTTCGCCGTCCGGGTCCACTCGTTCGACTACGACCAGCAGCTCATCCAGCGCATACAGGCGCATCCGCTCTGCATCGGCATCTGGGCCTATCCCGGACGGCTGGCCGCACTGCCGGGCGCCCATGGATTGCGGCCGCTTTTCGTCCGGCATGAGGAGATGCCGGACCCGCAGGACGTCAGGGATCTGGTGCTGTCGGTCTCAGCAGGTCTGCCGAAGAAGAACTGGCCATTGGTATTTGAGGCTATGGATCTGCTTGACGACCTGGACCGGCATATCATCATCGCCAGGTCGAACGGCATGGAGGATGTGCCGGACAGGATCATCGCCGCCTCGAAGGCGTTCCGGCACCCGCCCACCATCACGGTGAACGCGGACCGCAGCGAGGTGTTCGCGCTGCTGGGCCGTACGTCGGTGCTGACATACACGGTGGACGAGGGCACCCAACTGGGGATGCCCATGTCGGTCATCGAGGGAATGCGCGCAGGGGCATGCATCGTGCATGTCGATGACGACGCTCTCCGGCCCGTGCTCGGCGAGAGCTGGCGGCCATATCGGACGGCGTCCGACGTGGAGCGCCACGTCAGGGAGGTCATGGCCGGCGGCCCGCTCATCGAGGAGGAGCGGCGCCGGAACAAGGAATGGGCTCTGGAGCACTTCTGCGCACCGGAGCTGCGGACGGCATTTCACGCCGAGCTGTCTCAGGCCCTGACGGACTGGTTCCTGAGCCGCTGACCTGCGGGCCAGGCGCCCGAACGTCGCAGTGTGGAGACGCTTGCGTCGAGACCCTGGTGCCTATGGCCTGGGTCACATCGTCGCCGCTAGGCTGCAGCCGTCCACGATCGGCAGCGCTGCCCTTCCGGCGGTGCGCTCACCCCTGGAGACGCGCGATGCCTGGAGCACTTGACGGCGTGCGGGTACTGGATTTCGGCCAGTACATCGCCGGTCCATTGGCGGCGATGCTGATGGGCGATCAGGGCGCCGATGTGGTGCGCATCGACCCGCCCGGCGGCCCACGGATGGACGCACCGGCCAACGCCACGTGGAACCGGGGCAAGCGCCGGATCACCCTGGACCTCCATAGTGCCGAAGACCTTGAGATCGCGCGCGGCCTCGTCGCCGGCGCCGATGTTCTGATCGAGAACTTCCGCCCCGGCGTGATGGACCGCCTCGGCCTGGGGTCCGCGGCGTCGCGGGCGGCCAACCCGGGGTTGATCTACGTCAGCCTCCCGGGATTCGCCGCCGGCCATCCGCTGGCCGCCGCTGCGGCCTGGGAGGGCGTCGTCGGCGCCGCGGCCAACCTCTACACCCGCCCTGGCGACCCCGTCTTCACCGCGATCCCCATCTCCTCCAGCTACGCCGCGTTCCACGCCTCCGTGGCCACGGCGATGGCGCTGGTGGCGCGGGACCGCGACGGCGTGGGCCAGCACATCGAGATCCCCCTGTACGACGCCACATTCACCGCGATCGGGTACCGCGCGCAGAAGCGCCACGACGCGACGGCGATGTCCGATATCCCGGCCGTCGGGATGCAGATGCCGTGGTTCGGGCCGCACCTGGCCGCCGACGGGCGGTACGTCTACTTCCACATCGCCAACAAGAACGCGATGGACTTCATCGCCGCGGCCGGGGCCAGCGAGTGGTGGGACGCCCAGGACGCGCCCGACCGGATCGCCGCGCTGTTCGCGACGCGGTCCGCGCAGGCGTGGGAGGACCTCGGCTCCGAGGTGGGCACCGAGATGGCGGTGTGCACCACCAGCGCCGAATGGCTGGACCACCCGCATGCCCGGGAGTCCGGCATGGTGGCCGAGGTCCAGGATCCGGATCTCGGCGCGATGATCCAGCCGGGCCTGGCAGTCCGGCTCAGCGAGACCCCCGGCGCGATCCGCGGGCCCGCCCACGCACCGGACGCCGACCGTGACTCCGTGGCCGCGCAGGCCCGCCTCGCGGCCCGTCCGTCCTCGCCCCCACCTGCCCCTGCGGCCTCCGCTCCGGGCGTGCCGCACACTCCGCTGACGGCCCTTCGCGGGGTCAGGGTGCTGGACCTCTGCATCGTGCTGGCCGGGCCGACCGCGGCCCGGACCCTGGGCGAGTACGGGGCCGATGTCATCAAGATCGACGGGCCGCCGCGCCCGTCCGTGATCGGCCCCGGCGGCGGGGACCCGCAGATCGGCGCCGCGTTCAACATCGAGGTCAACCGCGGCAAGCGCAGCATCGTGCTGGACCTCACGACCCAGGACGGCCTCGACATCTTCTGGATGCTCGTCGAGGAAGCCGACGTCGTCGTCGAGAACTACCGCCACGGTGTCGTCGATCGGCTGGGCGTCGGGTACGAGGATGTGCGCAAGCGGCGGCCCAACATCATCTACGCATCGCTCAATGCCTACGGCTACACCGGGCCCTGGGCGCACCGCCCCGGACACGAGCAGCTCGGCCAGAGCGTCACCGGCATGTCGCTGCGCTTCGGCGGGGACGCGGCGCCGGTGCTGCAATCGGTGGCACTGAACGACTTCGGCACCGGATTGATCGGTGCCTATGGGATCGGGCTCGCGCTGCTGCATCGCGAGCGGACCGGCCAGGGCCAGCGGGTGACGGGGTCTCTGGCACAGACGGCCTGCACACTGCAGTCGCTGTTCCTCCAGGACTACGACGGCAAGGTGTGGGACGAGCCGCGGGGCCAGGACGCACGGGGCTACGGCCCGCTGCACCGGCTGTACCGCGCGTCCGATGGCTGGCTGATGCTCGCCGCGCCGGCAACAGCCCGGTCGCGTCTCGAGGGCGTCGCCGGGCTTGAATCCATAGCCGGCTGCGCCGATGGCGACGCACTGGCCGACGCGCTGTCGACCGCCTTGTCAGCCGCGCCGGTGGCGCACTGGGTCGATGCGCTGCGCGCGGCCGATATCGGCGCGACCGGGCTCGGGGCGATCCGGGCGATGATGGACGACCCGTACGCCATCGCCCGGGGGCTGTCGCTAACCCGGGAGCACCAGGGCATCGGGCTCGTCCAGACCACCGGGCCGGCCCCCATGCTGTCCGGGACGCCGCTGCGACCGGGCCGTCCCGCGCCATCCCCGGGCGCGGACTCGGCCGACATCATCGCCGAGCTCGGCCTCGATGCGCGGCTGGCTGCGCTGATCGACGCCGGGGCGGTGCGCGTCTAGCCGTACCCGCAACCGCAGACGTGGCGGGACGACCGCGGATGGCCAGCAGCCGGCCGCGGACGGCTGCGGGCAGCTAGCCCAGTGCCGCGCCGGTGGCGATCAGCACCGGGACGGCCAGCTCGGCATCGCTGAGGGAGCCGTGCAGGCCAATCAGCATCGAGGGCAGCCGCTCGCGCTCGGTCGCCACCACGGCGAAGTCGCCGCGGGCCAGGGCCACGACATCGCCGATGCGGGCGGCGAGGCTGTCGTCCACCGGCCCGAAGATCCCGCTGTCGATGGCCTCCTCCCGCGACACGACCCAGGCCCGCTCGCCGATCACGCCGCGCCACTGGTCCAGCACGTCGCCCGCGGCGCCGTCGACGGCATACACGTACCGCGCGCGCGGCTCGCCGGCCATCGACCGCACGCCGGCCCGGAGCTCCGGGATCGCGTCGGCGTCGATCTTCGCCCCCGCGCTGACATCGACCATCCCGTGATCGGCGGTGACGATGAGGGCGGCGTCGTCAGGGAGCCCGTCCAGCAATTGCTCGACCATCCGATCGACGATGCCCAGCTGGTTGCGCCAGCCGGCGGAGTCCACGCCGCGCAGGTGCCCGGTGAGGTCGAGGTCGGCGTAGTAGCCGTACGTCAGGGTGGACGGCGCCGCGGCCATCGACTGGTGCAGCACGGCCACGAGGTCGCCGGGGCTGAATGATGCCGTGTACGTCGCCCCGCGGTAGGCGGCATTGGTCAGCCCGGACCCGGCGAACAGCCCCGGGCCCACCGCCCGCGTCTGCACCCCGGCCGCGGCCGCGCGGGCGAACACCGTGGTGTTCGGCTGCCATTGCTGGGGATCCGGGTCGTCGCGCCACTGGGTGTGGGTCAGGGTGCGGTCCGCGCCGGGCACATCGGTGGCGAAGCCGAGAATGCCGTGGCTGCCCGGCGGCAGCGCCGTGCCCATGGTCGTCAGGCTGACCGGCGTCGTCGACGGGCACGGCGCGCTGAGCGTCCCGATCGGCGCGGCGAGGCCCGTCAAAACCGGCGCGTACTCGGGGTGCGCCCGCAACTGGCGCTCGCCGAGGCCGTCGATCAACAGCACCGCCACCCGGCGCGCGCCGCGCAGGGCCGCGGCCAAGCCGAGGGGATCGCCGTGGCTGGGGCCCAGGGCCCCCCCGGCCGCCGATGCCGCGGCGGCGGGCAGCAGGTCGGCCAACGTCCCGAGGGCGTAGGGCGGGCGGATCAGGTCCGGGGGGAGCGCGCCGTCGCGCCGTGCGGAGCTCACACGCAGCATGATCCCGCGTCCCCGCTCACTTGCGCACGGGCCGGCCGCAACCGCGCGGTAACAGGCGGCGCCTACCGTGCGGCATTCGCGCGGGCGCCGCCCGCGGCGGATGCGAGGGGGACCGATGGCGCCGCTGATCCTCGGGGTGTTCCAGTACTTCTTCCCGAACGGGATGAGCGGGCAGTCGTGGAGGCACCCGGACAACCGGGCCGTCGACTACCTGGACCTGGACCACTGGCTCCGGCTCGCCCGCCAATTCGAGGACGCGAAGCTGGACTTCCTGTTCCTCGCCGACAGCTACGGCTACCCGACGATCGACGGCGCGATCCCGGATGTGGCCCTGCGCGATGCCATGAACCTGCCCGGGGCGGATCCGTCGATCATCGTCTCGGCGCTGGCGGCGGCGACCACCCATCTGGGCTTCGCGGTGACGGCGGCGACGGCCTTCGAGCCGCCGGTGGCCAACGCCCGTCGATTCAGCACCCTGGACCACTTCACCCGCGGGCGGATCGGCTGGAATGTGGTGACCGGCAGCTCGCAGGTGGCGGCATCGGCGCTGTTCGGCATCCCCGTCACCCCGCACGACGAGCGCTACGACATGGCCGATGACTACCTCGATCTGAGCCTCAAGCTCTGGGAGGGCGTCTGGGACGACGACGCGGTGCGGGCCGACAAGGCCGCCGGCGTCTACGTCGAGCCCGCCGGGGTGCACCCGATCCGCCATGACGGGCCGTATTACCGGGCCGAGGGCATCCACATGGTCGAGCCGTCGCCGCAGCGCACACCCGTGCTCTTCCAGGCCGGCAGCTCCGGGCGCGGGCGGGAGTTCGCCGCCCGCAACGCCGAATGCGTGTTCCTGCAGGGGACGACCCGGGCCGCGATCGCCGCCGCCGTGCGCGATGTGCGGGAGCGCGCCGCCGGCTATGGCCGGGATCCTGGCTCGATCAAGTTCCTGGTCGGCATGACGGTCCTGACCGCCCCGACCCGCGCGCAGGCGCGGGCCAAGGCCGACGAGATGCACGCGATGTCGTCGCCCGAGGGGGCGGCCGCGGTCTATGCCGGCAATACCGGGATCAACCTCCTGGCGCTGGACCAGGATCGTCCGCTGAGCCAGATCCAGGCCTCGGGGGAGCAGGGGCAGAGCAACATCGACCGCTTCCGCGAGGCCGGCGCCGCCGGTGCGCCCGCGCCGCTGGTCCGCGACATTTTGGAGGAGATCCGGCGGCGCGGCCTGCGCGGCGGGCTCATAGTGGGCGATCCGACGGAGGTCGCAGACCAGATCCAGTCCTTCGTGGACGAGACCGGTGTCGATGGGTTCCTCATCGAGCCGCACCTGACCCCGGGCACCTACGACGACTTCATCGGCCTGGTCCTGCCCGTGCTGCGCGAGCGCGGCCTGGCCCGCACCGAGTACGCCGGGGCGACGCTGCGGGAGTCCCTCTTCGGCGTCGGGCACGCGCATCTGCCGGCGGACCACCCCGGCGCAGTTCACCGCGCCGCGCGTCAGGCGTTGGCCGACTTGGCGGTCCCCGTCGGGTCGAGGGCGATGATGACCCGGTCGGGCGCATCGCGGGGCGGGGCGGGATCGGCGGCGCCGTAGCGGCGGGCCAGCCGGACGTAGAACGCGCCGGTCGGATCGGGCGTTATCCCGGCCAGCCGGGCGCGGACCTGCAGGTAGCGCTGTCGGTTGTCCGGGTCGATCACCAGCAGCGTCGCCAGCGGGTTGGCCTCGAGCTCGGCGATCTTGGCCCGGTAGGTCGTGTGGGTGAACAGCAGCTGGCCGTTCTCCCAGAGGAACCACATCGGGGTGGTGCTGGGCGCGCCATCGAGCCGGATCGTGGCCAGGACCCCGAGGTTCGGGTTCTCCAGCAGATCGGTGAACTGCGCGGGGATGGTGGTGGTCATCGTTGTCGCTCCTTCGGGCTCGCGGCCGGCCCGCTCGCCGGTGACGTCGTGCCAATGGTGGGCCAAGTCGTGCAGGGCGTAGCGCGCGAGGGTCTCGACGGTGAAGCGCGAGCCGTTGCTGCGCAGGCCCGGGCGATCCCAGTCGTCGTCGCCGACGTTGCGCAGGGTCGCGGCGAACCGCTCGCCGCTCGTCACGATCTCCCTGGCCACCTGCGTGGGCTGCTGCTCGCCGTACCGCCCCAGCCGGGCGGCCTCGTCCTGATCCCAGTTGGCGAACGCCGGCGAATCGTGCTCGAGCATGAGGATCAACCGGTCGGTGAAGATCAGGTGCACATCGCGGACGTGGGCCCCGTACTCCAGGAGCGACCAGCTCGAGGGCCGGGGGCGCAGCGCCGGCGCCCCCGCCGCGTCCAGCAGCGCGCCCATCCGCCGGGCGTTGGCGGCGATAGCGTCGGCGAGGCCGGATCGGGCCGTCGACCACGCATCGAAGCCGCAGTCCGGGCAGTGCTGGTCGAGGACCCAGGTCCAGTCCTTGGTGTCCGGCTCGATCGTCATGCCCGAGAACCTAGCGATCGCGTCCAGCGCATGGTCGCGCTGCTACGGTCCCTGGTCATGAAGGCTGCCGTGTACTACTCGACGGGCGATCCCGATGTGCTGACCTACGAGGACGTGCCCGATCCCGCGGTCACGCCCGACGGCATCCTCATGGAGGTCAAGGCCATCGGCATCCAGGGCGGCGATGTGCTCAGCCGGGCCCGCGGCGTGCTGACCTCCTCCCCGCACATAGTGGGCTACCAGTCCGCGGGCATCGTGCGCGCGGTCGGCGCCAACGTGACCAACATCCACGTCGGGCAGCGGATTGTGGGCACCGCGCCCTCCGGCTCGCACGCGCAGCTGCGGGTCTCCCGCAACCACACGTCCTGGCCGATCCCGGACGACATGCCCTTCGAGGTCGCCGCCGGGATCCCTATCGAGTTCGGCACCGCGGACGACTGCCTCTTCGAATTCGGGCACCTGCGCGCCGGCGAGACCGTGCTCGTCCAGGCTGCCGCGGGCGGCGTCGGCATCAGCGCCGTCCAGCTGGCGAAGAAGGCCGGCGCGACGGTGATCGGCACAGCGTCCAGCGACGATCGCCTGGCGCGCCTGAGCGACTTCGGGCTGGACGTCGCCATCAACTACGCCACCAACGACGTCGCAGCCGCGGTCATGGACGCCACCGACGGCCGCGGAGCGGACCTCATCGTGGATTCCGTGGGCGGCGCGACGCTGGAGGGCAGCATCGCCGCGCTGGCCTACCGCGGCCGGATCAGCTGGGTCGGCTCGGCCGGCCGCGACCCGAACCCCCCAAGCTTCGCCGGGCTCGGTGCCAAGAACGCGACCATGACCGGCGTGTACCTCGGGGCCGAGCACGCGCACAACCCCGATCGGGCCTGGGCAATGATCGACGCGCTCATCGCGCGCGTGGCCTCCGGCGATCTGACGGTGGCTATCGATTCCACGTTCCCGCTGTCCGAAGCCGCCGCCGCGCACCGGCACATCGAGTCCCGCCGCGCCTTCGGCCGGGTCGTCCTGCTGACGTAGCACCGGACAGCGCTAATTGGGCGCCGCAAACCGGGAATTTTCCCGGCTTCGGCACGTTTGGACTCCCGTAGGTTCATTGCGCCGCGGTGCGGATGTTGGCTAATTCGATTGCCCAATCCGATTTCACGGCGCATAGTGTGACGCTTACGACGCATCACAAGCGTCGGCCGATCACCGCCAACACCCCGCTGGTAAGGAGCTAACCGTGGCACAGCATTACCCCCGGTTCTCCGCAGCACAGAGGGACCCGCGACCGTAGCGCGCTCATGCGCGACACGTTGCGGGCCGTCTCCGGATCCATTCCGGTGGCGGCCCTCGCCGTTTCACCCGCCGTTGCTGACCGATTCCCGGTCACCGGCACACGACTCGCGATGCGCGTTCCATGGCGCATTGCCTATATGAAGGAGAACATTATGGACAGGAAGCTATTGGATTGCGGTCACCGCCAGCCGGCCAAGGACGGCAACGGCTGCGCGTGGTGCCCGATCTGCGGGACGCTCGCGATCGTCGTCGAGGAGCGCGCGCTCGTCGGCTCCGCGCGGCGCTGATCCCGGCAGGCGGCACAATCGCCCAATGACACCCGCCATCCCGAACGGCCGCTACCGCCACTACAAAGGCGGGGAGTACCTGGTCGTCGGGGAGGCGCTGCACACCGAGACCGAGGAGACGCTCGTCCTGTATCACTCGATACGGGACGGCGTCCCCTCGGTTGTCGTCTTCGCCCGGCCATCGGCGATGTTCGCCGAGACTGTGACCGCCGAGGGCCGAGTCGTGCCGCGGTTCGCCGCACTGGATAAGCCAGTCTGATATTGCTTAGGTCCGGTGAGCCGTACGGCCGATTCGGCGTTACTGGGGCGCGAACAGCTCGAGGGCGATGTTGTCGGGGTCGCGGAACTCCAGGATGAATCCGGCGCCGATGTCCTTGACCGGCTCGTGCGCCACGCCGAGGGCATCCAGGGTGGCCGCCGCCGCGTCGAGGTCGGCGCGGTCGGCGACGGCGAAGCTCAGGTGGTCCAGCCCCACCCGGTCCTCGTCGAAGGAGTCATCGGCCACCGGGCGAAGGCCGAGCAACGATGGGCCGAGCTTGTAGATCACCCCGCCGTACAGAAACGCCAGCTGCTCGCGGGTCGCCTCGTCCGCGTCCGGGGGCAGCTCGAAGGCGACGGGCAACGCGAATACCGCGTCATAGAAGGCGCGCGACCGCTCGATATCGGTCACGGTGATGCGGACGTGGGCATAGGAGGTCACGGGAATCGGCATGGCTCTGATGTGCCCGCCCGCGGTGCGGCCCGCACGGGCCCGCACCGCAACCGCTAAGCCGACGGCTTGGGGCGCGGGTACTGGGTGCCGGCCAGGTTCTCGTCGAGGAAGTGCTGGTATTGCTCCTGGGTGTAGCCCAGCAGTTCCTTGTAGACGTACTCGTTGTCCTGGCCGACCAGCGGCGCCGGGACGCCCCACGCGATATCGATGCCGGACCATTTGGCGCCGAAGCTGGGGTAGTCATAGGTGCCGGCCAGGGGGTGCTTCACCGACCGGAAGACCCCGCGGGCGGCGAAATGCGGATCGGAGTACGCATCCGCCTCGTTCAGGATCGGCCCGGCGGGCACGCCCTGGGCCTGAAGCGCCGCGAACAGCTCGTACTTCTCGATCCCGCGGGTGTGGGACGCGATCAGCTGATCGAGCTCATCCTGGTTCCGGCGCCGGTCCAATGCCGTGGCGAACTGGCCGCCGCCCGCCCAGGACGGGTCGCCGAGGGCGGTGCGCAGCCCGGCCCATTCGGCGT
>JAOPVO010000230.1 GCA_025966155.1 Pseudonocardiales bacterium | reverse complement strand
CCGCGGACACCCCGGCAAGCGCCTCGGCGCGGACCGCGGCGACCGCCGCGCGCAGCAGGGCGATAGACGGAAGCATCGACCCATTCCACGCAGCCGGCGGTACTGCCGCAGCGGCGGATCCCCCCGTTTCCATGCCCTCAGCTTAGGGCGACCCACCGACAGAACCCGTTGAAAATAAAGGGGTGTGGACAAGATCGAGCACCGATGAGCCGCTGTGGAGCAAGCCGTCGAAAGTGTCGGTGCCCCCAGCTAGGCGGGCGGTCTCGCGTGGTCAGGCGCCGCTAGTTGAGGGCACCTCCGGCTCGTCGGTTCGCTGGGCGCCAACCGCGGTGAGCAGGAACCACGCCAGCCCGGCCAGGCCAAGAGCAGCGACGACCGACAGCCAGACCGCGTCGATGTCCCGCCCTGCCGCCCACGCGGATCCGACGGCCACACACTGCGCACCGGCCTGGACTATCGCGAACCTCCGGGCCGGCGCGACCAGCACAGCCACCTCAACCCTGGTCGACCAGTGCAGCCCCTGCACGATCGAGCCGAGCTGAACCATCAAATGCACACCGAGAATCAGCAGGAAGACCCGCGCCGCCCACGGCTCGTAGCGGGTCAGCACCAGCCCGGCGCCGAGTACCCCTGCGTAGGTCTGCGCCATCCCGGGCAGCGGCCGGATAGCCATCGCGGCCGCCCCGGCGATAGCCAGCACCCAATGCACCGGCAGGTCGGCGAGCAGTGCCGCACAGCCCAGTCCGAGCAGGGCGACGACCGCATTGAGGGCCCACGCTGGCGCCGTTCGCCCGAGCTCGATCTGCACGGACGGCAGCGGGCGGTCGAATTCCGAGCCCCGGACGGCGAACGTCCGATAGAGCCGGCCGCCGAAATCGCGAGCGGCCTGAGCAGGATTGCTCATCGTCGACCAACCCGCGCGCGGGCCAACGCCGACAGGTCGACGTCGACGCTCGAGGTCCAGCGCAGCACCTCGACGCCGACCCGGCGCAGCTCGTTGATCCGGTCGACCCGTTCCATCTGGATCATCCGGAAGGCGGTGCGCACCGCTGGGGACACTGCGTGCAGCAGCAGATCGGGCAGCACGTCCACCGCAAGCACCCGATGCCCGGCGTGGCGCCACTGCTGGGCCAGGCGGGCCGCCTCGTCATCGAGGAACGTGGAGAAGACGGCGACCAGCGACCCCGATGGCACCTGCGGCGCGCGCAGGTACGGCTTGGGGGTGCGCTCCGGCGCAAGGACGGCGAGCCGGTGCGTCAGGCGCCTCAGCTGCGCATTGCCCCCCGCCGGAGCGACCGGACGGCTTTGGCGCCCGAGGTCGTCGAGGCCCACGCGGTCGCCCGCCGAGAGGTAGCGGCGAGCCAGCGACGCCGCCGCCTCGCGCGCGATGTCGAGCGATGTCGCCTCGTCGGGGCGCAGCTGCCGCCATCCCGACCACGCCGACACATCGGGGCCGACCTCGTCCCGGGAGTCGACGACCAGCATCACGATCGCATCGGCCGTAGCGAAGTCGCGTCGCACATACAGGTCGACCAGGGCCCCGCCCTGCTGGCCGGCGCGCCGGGCCGTGACACGCCAGTCGATGCGCCGGAGGCGGTCGCCAGGCGCGAACAGGTTCACATCGCGCAGGTCGCCGCCGTCGCCGGGCCGGCGCGAGCCATGCACGCCGGTGAGGCCCTGCAATCGGTGCGGCAGCGGGAGATCACGCAGCAGCCGCGCCCCCGGAAGCACCAGCAGCTGCTGCGCCTGGTCGGTAGCGACAGCGGTGCGCAGCACGCCGCCCTGCGGCCCCAGCACCCGATCGACGCGGAATACCTCGTGCCGACCGGTGCGCGCGGAGTCCGCGGCCACCCGGATCGACCGAGCCGGGCCCGTCGCCGCCAGGGCATGGGCATCCCGGTAGCCATCGGCGCCCACCCGCAGCGCGATCGCGCCCGCCGTCGGCATAGCGGCTACCGATATCAGCGCAGCGATCTGGCCCGCCTCCGACTCGTGCGCCGCGGCGCCGACGGCCACGTACTCGACGGCGGGCGGGCGGTCGGCCCAATTCCACAGCATGCTGAGCAGCAGCGGCGCGCCGAGGCAGGCGACGTCCGGGCGCCCGGCGATAAGGCCGACGGCCACAAGCAGCAGGCCGGCAAGGGCGCTGGAGGCGCCGGCAACGCTCAGACGCAAGCCCAGACGCGGCACGGACAGCGCGCGCGACCGCTCCCCCGGGCCGCCGGTCGAGCTCATCGCGCGGCGTGCGCTGCCGTCGCCGGGCCGGCAACGGTCCCTAGCAGCGACTGGACGACGGCGGCCGGCTGGACCCCGCTCGCCCACGTCTGCGGAGTCAGTGTCAGCCGGTGCGCGAGGGCGCTGACCGCGATCGCCTTGACATCCTCCGGGGCCACGAAATCCCGCCCATCCAGCACGGCCATTGCCCGGGCCACGAGCACCAGCGACTGCGACCCGCGGGGGGATGCGCCGACCTCCACCGAGGTGTGCGTCCGAGTGCTGGCGGCCAGGTCCACGCAGTAGCCGATGACGTCGGGATCGACCTCGACCGCCTCGACTCCTGCTTGCATAGCCAGCAGGGTCTGCGGATCGACGACAGCATTGACCGACGCCTCCTCCTGCCGTCGCGCCAGCCGCCGGCCCAGCACATCCGTCTCCGCCGCGCGGTCCGGGTACCCCACGGACAGCCGCACCATGAACCGATCCAGCTGCGCCTCCGGCAGTGGATAGGTGCCTTCGTATTCGACCGGGTTCGACGTCGCCATGACGTGGAACGGGCGGGCCAGCTGGAAGCTGTTGCCCTCGACCGTCACCTGTCGCTCGGCCATGGCCTCAAGCAGCGCGGATTGCGTCTTGGGGGCGGTCCGGTTGATCTCGTCGGCCAGCAGCAGCCCAGCGAATACCGGCCCCGGGCGGAACACGAAGGTCGCGCCCGCCGGGTCGTATACATACGAGCCCGTGATGTCGGCCGGCAGCAGGTCCGGCGTGCACTGCAGCCGCCGGAAGTCCAGTCCCAGCGCGGTCGCCAGGCTCCGGGCCGCGAGGGTCTTGCCGAGGCCGGGCACATCCTCGAACAGCACATGGCCGCCGGCGAGGATAGCGGCGAGCGCGGTGCGCAAGGTGCCCTGCATTCCGACAACGGCGGTGCCGACCTCGGCCAGGATCGCGGCGCCGAGCGAGGACACCTCGGGTACGGAAAGGGGCTGGCTCATGGGATGCGTCATTCCTGTCCTAGGGACCTGAGGGTGGGTGGCGGATCGGGGACGAGTCGCTCGAGCGCCTCGATGCATTGGACGATCTGGCGGTGCGACGGGGAGAAGCCCTGGTCGGACAACAGGATCGAATGAATGTGCGGCCCGAGCACGTCCCGGGCCCGCTGCATGTCGGCCGTCGCCTCGAGATCGATCCCGCGAAGGGCGAGGCGGCGGCGGGCGGTCTCCCGCAGACGGAGCACGGCCGCGCGATCGGTGCCGCCGTGGCGCGAGGTGAGCATCCACGACAGGTACGCGATCTCACGGCGCCCGCCGTCGTGGCGGGCCTCGTCGGGCACGGGCCAATTCGGCTCGCGCCCCAGCGCCGGCAGCTCCAGGGCAGCAACCCCGGCTGCTGCCGCGGCGGCGATGAGCAGGCAGTAGACCCAGTTGATGCCGATGGCCCAGGCCGCGGCTGGCAGGACCACAGTCGCCAGTGCGAGGCGGATTGCCATCCGCAGGTCGAGCGTCCTCATCGAGTCGCCCCGGAGGAATCAGAGTGCCTCGAAGCCGCAGAGGCCGCTGAGGCCGGCGGCGGCACATCCAGCACAGCCCAGCCCGCGGCCAGCGCCCGCACGTACCGCGCGGCCTCGGCGACATCGCCCGGCGCCGTGGGCTGCTCGGAGAACCGGGCGCGCAGGTACAGCGCACGCAGCGCGGCGATCGCCGCCGGGTCGGCCTGCGTGCGGTGCAGCACGGCCACGGTGAACTCGGTGGCCGTCTGCGCCGGATGCCGCGCCACGCCCGATCGGGCGGCGCCGTGCTCGACGGCGACCCACGCCGCCACGATCGCGTCGTCGGTATCCCCGCCGCCCCCGAGCGCAGCCAGGGCAACGTCCGCGGCGGCCAGCAGGGGCGGAAGCTCCGGCTCCGGCGCACCAAGCAGGACGCCGCCCGCTCCCTTGACCTGGGCGGCGTCCGGCGGCGCGGCCGTGGCCCGGAACCTTTGCCAGAGCCGCCGCACCACAACTGCGATCCCGGCGGCGACCAGCACCGCGAGCAGCAACAGGAACCACCGGCCGTCGATGCCGAGCCCGCCGCCGGATGCGTCACCGGGCGCGTCGGTTCCTTCGGACATCGTCGGCATCGGCGAGAGCGTGATGGGGTCCCCGCCGAGCTTGAAGTTGAACGACCCGTAGTGCCGCTCCTCTAGGGACCAGGGGCCGCCGGTAGCGGCAGCTACGACGGCGAGGCCGAGAACCGCGGCGGCCAAGCCCACGAGGGCGCCCGGTCGCAGCGATGAGCGCACGATCGCAGGCTCCGTCCGGGGTCTTTGGCGGCAGGGGATGTGTTGATCAAGCACCATAAGGGCAGCCGGCCGCTAGGGTCGCCCGATGCTGGTGACCGTGGCGACCTTCGCGATTGCCGCCGCGCTGCTGGTGATCCTGCCGGGCCCGGACACCCTCGTATTCCTGCGCAGCCTCGTCCGAGACGGGCGCGGCGCGGCTGTGCGGACCTTGGCCGGCACGCTGACGGGCCTGGCGATCTGGGTATCGGTCGCGGTGCTCGGGCTGACTGCGGTGCTCCGAGCCAGCCACGACGCCTACCTCGCGCTGCGGGTGATCGGCGCGGCGTACTTGATCTGGCTGGGGTTCCAGGCGCTGCGCCCAAGCCGCCGGAGCGCCGCCGCAGCCGATGCCGCCGATGCGGCCGAACGTCCTCCGGCCCGGATGAGCCTGAGCAGCGGGTTCGTCGCGGGATTGGCCACCGACCTGCTCAATCCCAAGGTCGGGATCTTCTTCGTGACATTCCTGCCGACGTTCATCGCCGCGGATCAGCCGGTCGCGGCTACCTCGCTGCTGCTCGGCGGCATCTACATAGCCGAGACCGCCGTGTACTTCATCGTGCTGCTCGGCGCATCGAGGGCCGTCACCCGGTGGATGTCGACCGAGCGGATCCGCCGCCGCATCGACCGGACGATGGGCGCCGTGTTCATCGCGTTCGGCCTGCGCCTCGTGCTGGAGTAAGTCGGCCTCCGTCCGAGCCGGTTGTGGGACGTTGAGGCGCACTATCTGCCGCAACGTCCCACAACCGGCGGCTTCGGCCAAGGCCAGCGGCTAGACCGGGCGAGGCGGGTCGATGGAGTCCGGGATGAGCTGGCCGCCGGGGTCGGGGTCCGGGCTCGGCGTGGGGTCCACGTCGGGGTTGGGCAGCAGCGGGTCGGTCGGATCGACTGGTGTGGTCATGGCTATGTCATGCCCCACCGCCGCCGTGATCTACACCGTCGCGATCAGGTCCGGCGTGATCTCGGCGACCGAGCGCACCCCGGCCAGCCGGAACGCCAGGTCGATCTCCGCCTGCAGGGCCTCGAGCGCCGCCTGGACACCGACGGCACCGCCCGTCGCGAGCGCCCACGCCACCGGCCGCCCGATGAGCACGGCCTGCGCCCCCAGCGCGAGCGCACGCACCACATCGGTGCCGGAGCGGATGCCGCTATCGACCACGATCGGCGCGCGCCCATCGACGGCGGCGGCAACCTCGCCGAGCGCATCGGCCGTGGCGATCGCGCCATCGAGCTGGCGGCCGCCGTGGTTCGACACGATGATCCCGGCCGCGCCCGCGTCGAGGCTGCGCAGCGCGTCGTCGCCGCGCAGGATGCCCTTGACCAGGATCGGCAGCCCGGCCTCGCGGCTGAGCCAGCCCAGCATCTCCTCTGTCACCGAGACATCGAAGCCGCGCGAGGCGTACCGATTGCCGCTCGGGCCGCCCTCCATCGCGAAGTTCGGGACCACCGATGGCATCTCGAATCCGATCCGGCGGGCCCGGCGGCGGTTGCCCAGGCGCGGCATATCGAGGGTGACCGCGATGGCCCGGTAGCCGGCATCGCGGGCCCGATGGCACAGCGCGAGGGTGAAGTCGCGGTCCTCATGGACATAGAGCTGGAACCACATCGGCCCCCCGCCCGCCGCGGCGGCGATGTCCTCCAGCGAATGCGTCGCCATCGTCGAGGCGATCATCGGGGTGCCGGTCGCCGCGGATCCGCGGGCGACCGCGAGCTCGCCGTCGTCGTGCAGAAGCCGCTGGTAGGCCATCGGCGCGACCATCATCGGCGTGGGCAGCGGCGTGCCCAGCACCGATGTCGACGTATCGATCACGTCAACGTCGACCAGGAACCGGGGCCGCAGCTTCCGCCGCCGCCAGGCCAGGCGGTTGTCCGCCAGGGTCTCCTCATCCTCGGCGGCCCCGGCGAAGTACTGAAAGACACCGGGGTCCAGCGTCGTGCGCGCCTGGGCCTGGAGCTCGTCGAAATCGATGTTCACGCCCCGGACGGTAGTGGCGCGGCTCGCTTTCCGGCGCCCTGAACCGTCGGGCCGCCGCGCCGGGAGCAGCATGGCGATGGTGCGCAGGATTCTGAATCGGGTCGCAGCCGGGCCCGGGGCCCTGCTGCTGCTCATTGCCATCGCGCTCTACGCGCTGAATATGCGCGGCCCCATCGTGGCGATCGCGCCGGTCATCGACGATGTGCGGGATTCCCTGCACATCGGCGGTTCGACGGCCGGGCTGCTGACCAGCCTCCCGGTCGCCTGCTTCGCCGTCGCGTCGCCGTTCGCCTCGGTCCTCCTGGCCCGTGCCGGCATCGAGCGGGCGATCTCGTTGTCGTTGCTGGGCATTCTGGTCGGCACGCTCATCCGGGCCAGTGGCGGATTCGCCGCCGCGCTGGTCGGCACGCTCATCATCGGCGTGGCCATCACCGTCGGCAATGTGGCCGTCCCGGTACTCATCGGCCGGGATTTCGCGCACGATGCCGGCCTGGTCACGGCGATGTACGCCTCGGCCCTGAACATCGGGGCAATGGTGACCTCGGTGCTCACCGCGCCGCTGGCCGATGTGATCGGCTGGCGGGCCGCGCTGATCGCGTGGGGCGCACTGGCCCTGGTCGCCGTCGTGACCTGGACCCGCGCGGCGTCCCGGCGGAGGGCGACCTCCGCGCCCGCCCCCAGCGCGAAGCCGACCGCGCGCGCAGATGCGCAGAGCCCGCCGGCTGCGCTCTGGCGGCGTCCGTTCGTGTGGGGCCTGACGCTCGCGTTCGGATCGCAGGCATTCGGCTACTACGGCGTGACGGCCTGGCTCCCGACGCTGCTGCACGACGAGATCGGGCTCGGGCGCTCCGCGGCCGGCGCGAGCGCGTCGATCTTCCAGGTCATGGCGGTTGTGGGCGCGTTCGGCGTGCCGGCGCTGCTGACTCGGGGCTTGAGCTCCTCGACCGTCCTGCTGATCGTATGCAGCCTATGGTTCGTTCTGCCGGTCGGGCTGCTGGTGGCTCCTGCGGCCTGGCCGCTGTGGTGCGCGCTCGGCGGTACCGCGCAGGGCGGGGGCTTCACTGCCATCTTCACGGTGGTGGTGCACCGGGCGATCGACCAGCGCGACGGGCGGCGCATCTCGGCGACCGTGCAGGCCGGCGGCTACACGCTTGCCGCCACGGGGCCATTCGCCGTGGGCGCGCTGCACGACGCCAGCGGCGGCTGGACGGCGCCGCTGCTGGCCGTCTGCGTCGCCCTCGCCGTGATGGCCGTAGCTGGCGCCGCGGCCTGTCGACGGCCCCGCGAAGCCCTCGCTCAGCGGTAGGCGGGCTGGCCCTCGAGCGGGATCGCGTTGGGGTGCGGCGGGTAGCGCAGCGAGTGCGGGGTGTACGTGCCCTCCAGCCGCGAGTGGCGCACGGCCTCCAGGAAGTCCTTCGGGCCCTCGAAGTCGGGGATGACCGCAACGGCCGAGCCGATGCAGAACGGGTCGTGGGCATCACTGCCGGCCATCGTCGGCAGGCCGTACTGGGCCGCGAAATCGCGCGCCTGCTGGTTGAGCTCGTCGTTCTCGATCTTGGCGTTGAAGCCCTCGATGATGTCGACGTAGCCGCCCTCGGCCAGCATGGTCAGGCTCTGCAGGCCCAGGCTGTTGCGGATCATGTCGAACGGGTGCGGGGCGTAGACGATGCCGCCCTGGGCCTTGATCGCCGCGACCGCCTCGAGCAGGGGCAGCACGTAGGGCACGCGCTCCTGCAGGAACAGCCCGATGATCTCGCCCTTGGTGGTGCGGATCTCCTCCCCGACGATGATCCGCGCGTCGCCGGGCTTGGCCGCCGCCTGGGCCGCGAAGGCGCCGTCCACCTCGTGGTGATCGGTGATGAAGATGATGTCGAGGCCGGCCTCGCGGGCCCGCGACGGCACATCGACTGCCTGCGTCACCGCATCCCCGGAGTAGCGGGTGTGGGAGTGGCAGTCGACCCTGACCCAGCCGGCTTCGTCAGTCATGCGTGCAGGATAGGCAGCGCAAGGCGACCGCAGGCAAGCACCAGACCGAAAGCGGCCTGCAGCCAGACCGGAGGCGCACGATGACGCAGGGAGCGACCGACCCGATCCCCTTTGGCTCGGAGTCGCTGGCCCAGGTGCGCCTCGTGCTCCGAGGGGCGTTGATCGCACTGGACTTCGACGGGACGCTGGCCCCGATCCAGGCCGACCCATCGACCGTCCGGATGGCCGACGGCGCGCTGGAAGTGCTCCACGCGCTGGCCGAGCGCGGCGCGAAAGTGGCGATCGTCACAGGGCGCGATGCCGAGACGGTACTGCGCCTAGGTGATCTCGCCTCGATCCCCGGCCTGGTTATCGAGGCGATCTACGGGGCCGAGCGGTGGTCCGGGGGTCGCCTCGTCACCCCGCCGACACCCTTGGCAATGAGCCACGCACGCGACGACGCGGCCCGGATCCTGGTCGAGCGGGCGGCGGGCGACCCGGGCCTGCAGGGCGCCTGGCTGGAGGACAAGCGGATCAACATGGTGGTGCACACCCGCCGGGCCGGCGACCCCGAGGGCGCGCAACGGGCCCTGGCCCCGCACATCGAGGCGCTCACCCAGCGATACGGCCTCGAGATGCACCTGGGCAAGAACGTGCTGGAGATCCGCCTGCCCGGGCTCGACAAGGGAGCGTCCCTGCGCCGCCTGCTCGCCGAGACACCCGCTGAGGCGCCGTCGGCTCTTGTGTTCGCCGGCGACGACCTCGGCGATGTGCCGGCCATGGACGCCGCCCGGCAGTGGGGCGCGGACACCGGCCGGCCGGTCGTCACGATCGCGTCCGGCGCCCCGCGGTCCTCGCCGGTCGCCCGTGCGGCGACACTCACGGTCGGCGGCCCGGCCGAGGTCGTGGCCGCCCTGCGCACACTGCTCTAGCGGCAGCGCTACACGACGGGCCGAGCCGGCACGGCCTCCACGGCCTCGATCTGCGCCCGGAACCAGCTGACCGGATCCCCGGCGCCGGCGGCCACCCGCTGCCGCGACGCCCGCTCCGCCTTCTCCTCGGGCGGCATCGTGAGCGCCCTATGAATCGCATCCGCCGTCTCGCTGACGTCGTACGGATTGACCAGCAGCGCGTCCGCCCCGAGCTCGGGCGCCGCGCCGGCCATCCGGGACAGCACGGCGACCGCGTCGCGCTCGGACAGCACCAGGCCCTCCTTCACCACCAGGTTCATCCCGTCGCGAATCGGGTTGATCAGCAGCACATCGGCCATGCGCATCGCGGCCAGGGAGCCCGGCAGATCGTCGGCGATCTGCAGGTACAGCGGCGACCAGTCATCGGTGCCGAACTCGTCCTCGATCTCGCGCCCCAGCCGCTCGATCGCCCCGGCGTACTCGCGGTACTCCGGCAGGTCGTAGCGCGACGGATACGCAAAGGCCAGATGGATGACGCGGCCCTGCCATTCCGGGTGGCTGCGCAGGAATTCCCTGTAGGCCTGCAGCCCTCGCAGGATGTTTTTGGACAGCTCCGTCCGATCGACCCGCGCGATCACCGCGCAGTCGCCGACTATGGACTCCAGATACGTGTACCGGGCCAGGGCATCGCGACGGCGCGAGCGCGCGACCAGCTCCTCGGCATCGACCCCGAGCGGGAAGACCCGGCACTCGATCCGCCGGCCGCCCAGCGCAACGGCGCCGTCCTCGATCTGCGCGCCGAGCACCGTCGCGCAGCACTCCTGGAAATCGCGCACCCACCGCGGATCATGGAAGCCGAGAACATCGGCCCCGAGCATGCCCAGCAGCAGCTGCCGCGCGACATCGTCGGGCAGCATCGAGAAGTACAGCGCCGGCGCGAACGGCGTGTGCGTGAAGTGCCCGATCCGCACATCCGGGCGCCGCTCGCGCAGCATCGCCGGCACCAGGCACAGGTGGTAGTCCTGCACCATCACCGTCGCGCCCTCGGCGGCATCCTGCGCCAGCGCATCCGCGAACTCCTGGTTGTAGCGCTCGTAGGACCGCCACTGGCGGGTCCACGCCGCGTCGAACACCGGCGACCGTGCCGGCTCATACAGCAGATGCGCCAAGTACCAGAGCGTGGAGTTCGCGATCCCGTTGTACGCCCTGCGAAAGGTGCCCGAATCAATAGGAAGCATACGGACAGCGATATCACCGGTGTCGACATCGACGCTCGACAATGGACGGCCCTGGGCGCGGCGCGCCAGCACCCGCTCGCGATCTGATAGCGCGCTACATACCCAGACCGCGCCCGGGCTCGCGGCAAGCGCCGTCTGCATCCCGCTGACGAGGCCGCCTCCCCCGCGCCGAACCTCATCCTCGCCCCCCTCGACCGCCTCGACGGTGACGGGTCCTCGATTGGATGCGATCAGCAGGTGCGCGCGTTCGGGCGATCCCATGTGCGGATGTCCTCCTCGGGTAGAGCGATCAAGTTGAGCGGTCAATCGATGCAGGTACTGGCCCCTGTCGAGGCTGTCAGTTACCCGCAAACACCGTGTGGGCAGCCTGTGTGGTGACGACCCTATGAGAGGATCGCCCGATGCCTCAGCCAGGAACGCCCAGCGCGGACGCCGGTCGAATCGTGGTCACGGACCTTAGCAAGCAATTCAAGAATGTCCTCGCGGTGAATAGATTGAGCTTTACCGTCGAACCCGGATCGGTGACCGGGTTCCTCGGCCCAAACGGCGCCGGGAAGACGACAACGCTGCGGATGCTGCTGGGCCTCATCCAGCCCACCGGCGGGACGGCCACCATCGGCGGGCAGCGCTACTCGGCGCTGCACGACCCGCTGCGCCTCGTCGGCGCGGCGCTGGAAGCCTCGAGCTTCCACCCGGCGCGCACCGGCCGGAACCATCTGCGCATCTACTGCGCGGCGGCGGGCCTGCCCGATCGCCGAGCCGACGAGGTGCTCGATCTGGTCGGGCTCGGCAATGCCGGCAAGCGCAAGGTCCGCGGCTACTCCATGGGCATGCGCCAGCGGCTCGGGCTTGCGGCGACCCTCCTGGGCGACCCGCGCGTGCTGATCCTCGACGAGCCGGCCAACGGCCTGGACCCCGAGGGCATCCGCTGGCTGCGCGGCTTCTTCACCCAGCTCGCATCCGAGGGTCGCACCGTGCTCGTCTCCAGTCATCAGCTGGCCGAGATCCAGGCAGTCGCCGACCGCGTGGTGATCCTCAATCGCGGGACGCTGGTGCGCTCGGGCTCGATCGCCGAGCTGACTGCCGGGCAGGACTCGGTGATCGTCCGCGGGCCGAACCTCGAGCCACTGCTGCCGGCCCTGGCCTCGGCCGGCGGGACGGGCCAGCGCCCGGACGCCAACACCGTCGAGGTGAGAGGCCTGGACCTGGCGCAGATCGGGCACCTGGCGTTCACGAGCAACGTGGAGCTGCATGAGCTCTCCGAGCGCCGCTTCGACCTCGAGCAGCTGTTCTTCAGCCTGACCCAGGGCGAGTACACCGGCCAGTCAATGGGCGCGGCGCCAGTCGGCCCAATGGGCGGCACACCCTCACTGGGCCAGGGCGGGACGCCCCCTGCGGGATATCAGCAGCCGCCGGGCTATCAGGCGCCACCGCCTGGATATGCGCCGCCCGGATATGCCCAGCCCGGCTACACCCCGGAGGCGGGACGATGACCAACCTGATCCGCGCCGAGTTCCGCAAGCTGTTCACCACGCAGGTCTGGTTCTGGCTGCTCATCGCGAGCCTGGCCCTCACGTCCCTCGTCGTCATCGCGAATGTCGCCACCACCGAATCGCAGTTCCAGTACATCCAGAATGTCTCGAACATCTACGGCGTCGCCGGGTCCGCCTACATATTCGTGCTGGTGCTCGGCATCCTCGGGATCACCGCGGAATTCCGCCATCAGACGATCACCCCGACTCTGCTTGCCACCCCGTCGCGTGCCGCAGTCGTCGGATCGAAGCTGATCGCCTACCTGCTTATCGGCGCGGTCTATGCCGCTGCCGGTGTCGTGCTGACGCTGGCGATCGCGGTCCCATGGCTCTCCAGCAAGGGCATCGAGCTGAACCTCGGCGACCACGGCATCCCCCGCACGCTGATCTCCGGGTTCATCGCCGCATCGCTCTTCGCCTTGGTCGGCGTGGGCATCGGAGCCCTTCTGACCAACCAGGCGGCCGCGATCACCCTGAGCATCGTGTATTTCCTGGTCATCGAAGGCCTGCTCAGCATCATCCCGTACGTCCGCGATGCCTACCCGTACCTGCCGGGCGGAGCCGCCGCGGCCATGCGCGTCACGGAGGCCGAGCGCGACCAGGAGTACTGGAGCTACCTGTCGCCGGTGGCCGGTGGCGTGGTGCTCGTCGCCTGGGCCCTGCTTTTCTCCGCTGCCGGCGTCTGGCGCATGCGCCGCGACGTCAGCTGATGACGCGCGCCCGACGGGCCCTGGCGGCGACTGGCCTCGCGGCCGTTCTCGCGGCCGGTCTCTCGGGCTGCGGCACCGACCTCGCCGGCTTCGCCGACCGGGCCGACGCTGCCTGCGCCAAGTCGCTGCGCGTAGTCGATCGGCTCGCGACCACCGGCGACACCTCCACCGGCACGCCGACGGCGGCGCTGCGCACGGCGCTGGATCGCTACAAGGTGATCGAGCTGCTGGTCAGCGAGCTGACCGAGGGCGCGCTTCCCGGAGGCGCCGATGGCAGCGCGATCGAGTCGAAGTGGCTCGGCCCGTCGCGCCGATCCATGGAGGCCCGGGAGAAGGACCTGCTCGACCTCTCGCATGCCGTGGGCGATGGGGACGATGACCGTGTGCCCGAGCTCGCGGCGTCGGCGGACCGGGCCGGCGTGGACGGCGTCGACAAGGAGTTCCTCGTCGAGGCCAACATGCCGTCCTGCGCCGCGCTCTTCAGCTGACGCAGCGCTCAACGCCTGAACGTCGGGCCGTTGACGCCGAGCAGGTATCGGCAATGTGCCGAACGTGGCCTGGACGCCCTAAGACCGGCGTTGTCATCTCGCCGTGATCCGCCGGACAAAACTAGCGGCGTTTCATAGCCGTCGACGTCACAGAAGCGTAACCTTGGCTCTCGGTCGGCGTTGTATCCGTGTGGGCTTCTCCAGTGGGTCGGGCCGACCCTCGACGAGCATTTCCCACCCTTCAACACGTGAGGCGGCCTCCATCCGTGGCGACGACGACGGAGTCGACAGACAGCAATCCGACGAGCGCACGGGCGGAGGACTTCGGCGCGAACGAGTGGTTGATCGAGGAGATGTACGCCCGATACCAGGTCGATAAGTCCTCAGTCGACCCGGCGTGGCACGAATTCTTCGCCGACTACACACCGACCAACCCCGTGGCCACGATCGTTGAGCCGACGACGGCCCCGGCGAGCGCCACCAACGGCAACGGGGCCAACGGCAGCGGGGCCAACAGTGCCTCCAACGGCCACGCCGCGCCCGCGACAGCTGCTGCCGCGGTGATCGCGCCGGAAGCTGCTGAGCCCGCAGCCGTCGCCGCACCTGCCGCCCCCGCCCCTGCAGCGGTCGCGCCCGCACCTCCGGCGCCCGCACCGAAGCCCGCCGCCGCATCCGCGCCGCCGGTCCCCGTGACCTCGACCGCGGACCTCATCGCCATCGATGCCGAGACCACGCAGCTGCGCGGCGCCGCGGCTCGCGTCGTGACCAATATGGAGTCGTCGCTGGCGATCCCGACGGCCACCAGCGTCCGGGCGATCCCGGCCAAGGCGCTGATCGACAACCGCACGGTGATCAACAGCGCGCTGCGCCGATCGCGCGGCGGCAAGATCAGTTTCACGCACATCATCGGCTATGCGGTCGTGCGCGCGGCCGCCGAGATCCCGGCGATGAACCGCTCGTTCACCGTCGTCGAGGGCAAGCCGACGGTCGTGGACCCGGGCAACGTCAACCTGGGCCTCGCGATCGACCTGACCAATAAGGACGGCTCGCGCGCGCTGGTCGTCGCCGCCATCAAGATGGCCGAGCAGATGGACTTCGCCCAGTTCTGGGGCGCCTACGAGGACGTCGTCCGCAAGGCCCGCACGAACACCCTGACGCCCAGCGACTTCGCCGGCACCACGATCAGCCTGACCAACCCCGGCGGCATCGGCACCGTGCACTCGGTACCGCGGCTCATGCAGAACCAGGGCGCGATCATCGGCGTCGGAGCGATGGAGTACCCGGCGCAGTTCGCCGGCATGAGCGAGGAGAACCTCGCCAGCCTCGCCGTCGGCAAGATCATGAATGTCACCTCGACGTATGACCACCGGATCATCCAGGGCGCCCAGTCCGGGGAGTTCCTGCGCCGGATCGAGCAGCTGCTGCTGGGCGAGGACGGGTTCTACGACGCGATCTTCGAGTCGCTGCGCATCCCGTACGAGCCGGTGCGCTGGTTCACCGACCGGGAGTTCAGCCACGAGGGCCAGATCGACAAGTCCGCCCGGGTCATCGAGCTGATCAATGCCTACCGCACCAGCGGGCACCTGATGGCCGACACCGACCCCCTCGAGTTCCACGTGCGCACGCACCCGGATCTCGACATCACCAAGCACGGCCTCACGCTCTGGGACCTCGACCGGGAATTCCCGGTCGGCGGCTTCGGGGGCAAGAAGCTGATGAAGCTGCGCGATGTCCTGGGCCTGCTGCGCGACGCGTACTGCCGCCGCACCGGCGTCGAGTACATGTACATCACCGATCCTGCGCAGCGTGAGTGGCTCCAGGAGCGCCTCGAGGTCGCGGCCGAGCCGCTGCCCCGCGAGGAGCAGAAGCACATCCTGGGCCGCCTCAACGTCGCCGAGGCATTCGAGAACTTCCTGCAGACCAAGTACGTCGGGCAGAAGCGCTTCAGCCTCGAGGGCGGCGAGACCGTCATCCCGATGCTCGACGCGATCCTGCAGAAGGCCGCCGAGCAGGGCCTCGACGAGGTCGCGATCGGCATGCCGCACCGCGGGCGGCTCAATGTGCTCGCGAACATCGTCGGCAAGCCCTACGCCAAGATCTTCAACGAGTTCGAGGGCAACATGGACCCGGTGTCCGCCCAGGGCTCGGGCGACGTCAAGTACCACCTCGGCAGCCACGGCACCTTCACCGCGCTCACCGGCGCGCAGATCGAGGTCTCGCTCTGCGCCAACCCCTCCCACCTCGAGGCGGTCGACCCGGTGCTCGAGGGAATCGTGCGGGCCAAGCAGGACATCGTCGACAAGGGCGAGGACGGCTTCACGATCCTGCCGGTCATGATGCACGGCGACGCCGCATTCGCAGGTCAAGGAGTCGTGGCCGAGACGCTCAACCTGTCGCAGCTGCGCGGGTACCGCACCGGCGGCACGATCCACCT